>JAZTZF010000125.1:0-18840 GCA_045637325.1 Eubacteriales bacterium
TGAGGAACGAATTTTTGGGGCACAAGAAAGGAGGCAAGTATAATGCCGGAACAGGACGTTCACCACCAAGAAGAAATTAAATCTTACCGACGACCTAATTTAACAAATCAATTACGAGGAGAGTTTATGAAGACAATCGACACAGCTGTACTGGCAGGATACAATGCCGGAATTGAAAGAAACCGATTAAGAACAGGTATCGGAGTTATCGAATTTGAAAGAACGAAGGAAATATTGCTTATGAATTTGCCCGAGCCCCCCGCAGTTATTTATGATATTGGCGGTGGTTACGGAGAATATGCTTGGTGGCTGTCTTCGTACGGGTATGAAGTGCATTTATTTGATATATCGAAAACTAACATTAAAATGAGCGAGGAATTAGCAACCGAATATCCAAACGTGCATTTAGCATCCGCAGAGATTTGTGATGCACGTTCAATTCCTCGACCAAATAAGAGTGCGGATGCTATTCTGTTAATGGGTCCGCTGTACTCTATTACCGAGTACGAGGAACGAATAATCGCCATTAAGGAATGTTATCGATTGTTGAAAAATGATGGGCTATTATTCACTGCTGCTTTGACACCGTACGGCGGTTTACTTCATCGCATAACTGTATATCGCAATTTTGAGGACGATAAAGCTTGCGAGCTTGACAATCCCGATGTCATATCGATGTTCGAACGAGCATTAACCGATGGATGTTATATAAACCCCGAAAGAAAAAATGCAAGCGGATTAGGCAGTTCACATCTTCATACTGCAAAAGCGTTAAAAGAAGAATTGCTGTATGGTGGATTCAAAACAGAAAGTGTTCACGGAGTAATGGGCGGTGCATGGCTTGCCCCAAATCTCAACGAATTATTAGAAAATGAAGAAACAAGAAAAGTACTTATGAAAACAGTCCGAATGTTAGACACACACGAAGAAATTATTGGTTTGTCAGGACACATGCTTGCAGTTTCAAGAAAGGATATAATTATGAATTTATTTTTATCAAAATTAACTCTTGATGATGAACAAGAATTTATTGCATTTTACAAAGAATTTATGGAGTACGGTGGAGCGATATACCCTGGTATACTGACAAAATTCAACGGGAATTATATTGAATATCTTGAAAGAATAGAAAAAAACTCTGACCCGCTATCTCAACCCGAATGGCGTATTTCGGATGATACATACATATTAAAAAATAAAGACGGTAGAATTTATGGTATGTCATCCCTGCGGCACGGATTAAATGACGGTCTAATGGCAAGAGGCGGACATATTGGATATGGGATAAGACCAACCGAACGCAAAAAAGGTTTCGGCACTAAACAACTTCAATTATTACTACCGAAATGTAAAGAACTGGGTATCGAAAAAGTTCTTATTACCTGTGATAAAGAGAATATCGCAAGTGCAAATATCATAAAAAACAATGGTGGTATTATGGAAAACGAAATTGTAGATGAAGATGGAACCATAATTCAAAGATATTGGATCGATCTTTCAAAGGGAGCATAAGCTATGGATAAAACACTTGTAATAATAATCGGACCACACGCAGTCGGTAAAATGACTGTTGGTCAGGAGCTTGAAAAAATCACAGGACTAAAACTGTTTCACAATCATATGTCGATCGAGCTGGCTCGAAAACTTTTTGAATTCTCCGATCCCGAATATAAAATACTCAACCAAACAATACGCGAAACGGTTTTTAGCTTGTTCGCAAAAGGTAATTTCAAAGGTTTGATTTTTACATTCATGTGTGACTTTGATGTGCAATCTGAATTTGATTACCTGAATGAGGTGATTGATTTATTCAAAAACAACGGTGCAACATGTCATGTGGTTGAATTGTGCGCTGACTTCGATGAACGAATAGAGCGAAACAAAAGTGAAAACCGACTATATCATAAAGAGTCGAAACGCAATATTGAATTCAGCGAAGCTGAAATGCGAAGAACCAACGCCAAGCATCGCTTGAATTCGTACGACGGAGAAAAGCTACCCTTTGACAGCTATATTAAAATCGACAACACAAATCTACCCCCTGAAAGTGTTGCAAAAATAATCAAAGAAAAATTCGGCATTGCGGTTCATAACGGCATATAAAGAATGAAAAACGAGCAGTTTTTTACTGCTCGTTTTCTGTTAGTTCAACATTTCATTCAAATCATAAGGCGTGTTCTGGTAAACAAAATAGTTCAGCCAGTTTGCATACATAAGATGTGCATGCGCCTTCCAAGTGCTTATCGGTTCTTTTGTAGGGTCGTCGTCGGGGAAGTAGTGCTTGGGAATCTCGGGGTTGATACCCTTTAACACATCGCGCTCGTATTCGTTCTTGAGCGTGTCAAAATCATATTCGCAGTGCCCCGTGACAAAAAATTCACGACCGTTTTTGTTGGCAACAAGATATACGCCCGCTTCGTCCGACTCGGCAAGGATCAAAAGATCGTCGATCTTCTCGATATCCTCACGCCTAACGCCCGAATATCTGGAGTGCGGTGCCGAAAACTCTTTGTTAAAACCGCGAACCAACGGGTATTCGGGAACCAAATTCTTGTGCCTGAAAACGCCCGAAACCTTTTTATCAAGCGCGATTTTGTTTATACCGTGATTGATATAAAGCCCTGCGTATGCGCCCCAGCAAACATACATGGTAGAATAAACATTCTTTTTCGCCCAGGCAACGACCTCGCAAAGCTCGTCCCAATAATCAACATCGTTAAAATCAAGCAGTTCAACGGGCGCACCGGTAATTATCAATCCGTCAAACTTCTCGTCCTTTACTTCGTCAAAGGTCTTATAAAATGTCGCAAGGTGTTCTTCCGAGGTGTTTTTGGATCTGTGCGATGCTGTGTTCAATAATGTGATATCTATCTGCAAGGGTGTGTTTGAAAGCAGACGGAGAAACTGTGTCTCGGTAACGACCTTCGTCGGCATCAAATTCATTATTGCTATCTTCAGCGGACGGATATCCTGCTTTACGGCACGCGCTTCGTCCATTATAAAAATATTTTCTTTTATCAACGCTTCCGCAGCAGGGAGCGCCATAGGTATTTTAATCGGCATCATAATCTCCAACGGTTATAATTGCTAATATTATAACAAATAAACGCTCTATATTCAATAGTTTTTTTGATAAACTCTGGAAAAACAGTCTTGTGTGTGATATAATCATAAAGAGGTGAACGATTATGGGCGCAAAAATTTATCATATAGATAAATCAAATCGCAAGAACGCAGTCGATGCATGCGTGCAAACGCTAAAAGATGGCGGTCTTGCAGTGTTTCCTACCGAGACCGTCTACGGCATCGGTGTAAATGCGTTTGACGAAGAAGCAATCAAAACGCTCTATGAAAAAAAACAACGCCCATTGGATAAACCGCTGCTTATGCATGTTTCGGGTATCGAAATGGCAGAGCAGGTCGCTTTTCTTGATGATAAAGCGCGCGAACTTATACGGCTGTTCACACCAGGCCCGCTTACCTTGGTTGTCAAAAGCAGACCCGAGGTTCCCTCTGTAGCCCTGTCGGGCGGACAAACGGTTGGGCTAAGATTCCCCTCCGATGATATCTTCCTTGATATTTCGCGTGCGTTTGGCGCTCCCATTGCCGCAACAAGCGCGAACATCTCCGGTTCTAAAAGCGCGACCGATTCATCAGGGTTAATGCCTGTTCTGGATATTGCCGATATCGTTATCGACGGCGGCGCATGTGAGCTCGGTATCGAATCGACGATCGTTTCTCTTGTCGGTGCAAAACCGAAGATACTCCGCCTCGGTTCGTTTCCGAGGGAGAAACTGGAGGAGGTGCTCGGAGAATGCGATTGATAGGACTTTGTGGCAGAAGCGGCAGCGGAAAAGGTCTATTTTCTTCGGTTGCCGCAAAAAATGAGCTAAAGGTAATCGACTGCGACAAGGTATATAAAGATATTGTTTCCAAACCGTCGCCCTGCTTGGCGGAAATAGCAGAGCATTTCGGAGATACGGTGATAAAGGACAACGCCCTCGACCGCCGCGCGCTCGCATCGATAGTTTTTTCCGACCGCAACAAGCTGGAACTGCTTAATACCATCACTCACAAGCATATAATTGCCGAGATCGAAAATATACTCTCGCAATACAACGATGGCGATATCGTCATCATAGACGCACCGACACTTTTCGAAAGCGGTGTCGATTCTATGTGTGAGCTTATTGTCGGGATCGTTGCTTCGGACGAGCAATGTATCGCCCGTATAATCAAGCGCGATAATATAAGCGAGCAGGAGGCGCTCTCACGCCTTTCAAATCAGCGCACAAACGATTTTATCATCGAAAACAGCGATTGTGTCATCTATAACGATTCCTCGCAGGAAGACTTCATAAAAGCGTCGGAAGAACTAATTAATGAGCTAAAAAAGGAGAATGCCATTTGAAAAAATCTCTTTCTGTCGTATTAGTGTGCCTGCTCACACTCGTACTCTTGGCAGTATGCTCATTTTTTGCAATAGGGAAGATAAAAGAATATTTGTATCCGCGTGAGTACAGCGATTATGTAACAAAATACGCAACCGAGTTTGATGTGCCCGAACCCTTGGTATATGCGGTCATTCTTGCCGAGAGCGATTTCGAACCCGAGGCACGCTCCCACGCAGGCGCGGTCGGGTTGATGCAGTTAATGCCCGATACACTCGATTGGCTGTCGCGCCTTCTTGATGAGGATGCTCCGACGGGGGATATTACCGACCCCGAAACCAATATAAAATACGGCACATATTACTTGCGCCACCTTATGGATAGATTCGGCAGTTGGGAAACAGCGGTTGCCGCCTACAACGCAGGTCACGGCAGGGTTGCCAATTGGCTGAGCGATTCTCGCTATAGCGATGACGGAACGACACTTACGAATATTCCGATAGAAGAAACGCGCAATTATGTAAACCGAGTGATGAGTAATCACGAACAATACAAGAAAATTTATTATAATAGTGAGGACTAAAAAATGGAAAGAAAAGATGCCGAAAAACTCGAAATGAAAAAGCCCTGTTCGATTCCTATCTGCGAAAAAGAACTTCAGAACGCAGAAGAATTCATCAAGGATTACCGCCGATTTATAGATAACGCAAAAACCGAGCGTTTGGCGGTAACATATACCGAGGGCGAAGCTATGGCAAAGGGATTCAAACCCTATACCTACGGCCAAAAACTCAAAACGGGCGATAAAATATGTTATGTAAACCGCGATAAGAGTATTTTCTTTGCCGTTATCGGCAAGAAACCCCTTGACGAGGGTTGCCGTATAATCGCATCGCATATTGATTCTCCGCGACTCGACCTCAAACCCCAGCCACTATACGAAAACAATGGTATCTCCTATTTCAAGACACATTATTACGGCGGTATAAAGAAATACCAGTGGACCGCTATTCCCCTTGAGCTTCACGGTGTCGTTTACCGCGCAGACGGAACAAAGGTCGATATCAATATCGGTGCCGATCCGTCCGATCCGGTATTTTATATCAGCGATCTTATGCCCCATATCGGCAAGGATCAGATGAGCAAAACCGCCTCCGAGTTCATCCCCGGCGAGGGACTTAATATTATCAACGGTTCGATGCCTATCGATGCAGATGGCGGCGTAAAGCTTAATATACTTTCTATTCTTAACGAAAAGTATCAAATCACCGAGCGCGACCTTGTTACTGCCGAGTTGACGGCGGTACCTGCTATCATGTCGCGTGAGGTGGGTTTTGACCGTTCGCTTATTTCGGCATACGGCCACGATGACCGAATCTGCGGATATCCTGCACTTCGCGCACTTACCGACGGCGATATTCCCGAGCATACCGCAATAGTAATGCTTGCCGATAAAGAAGAAATCGGCTCCTACGGCGTAACAGGTCTCGGAAGCGAGGTATTCCCCGAATTTATTCGTGCGCTCTGCGATTCGACAGGTGCCGACTATTATGCATGTAAGCGCGGAAGTGTTTGCCTTTCGGCGGATGTCGGCGGCGCATACGACCCCTGCTATGCAGACGCATACGAGGCATTGAACTCTGCCTATATCAATAGGGGCGTGGTAATAAGCAAATATACCGGATCTCGCGGCAAGGGCGGCTGCTCGGATGCCTCTGCCGAAACGCTCTCTAAACTCGTGCGTATATTCGACGAGGCAGGCGTTGCATGGCAGATAGGCGAATACGGCAAGGTCGATCAGGGCGGTGCAGGCACCGTTTCTTCCGAAATAGCCCATTACCGTATCGAGGTTATCGACTCCGGAGTTCCCTTGCTTTCTATGCACTCTGTGAACGAACTGGCATCGAAATACGATATTTACGAAATGCTCCGCGCATCTGTTGCATTTTTCAAGAGCTGATAAACAAATATATAAAAGGCTGTTGCAAATCTATGGTTTGCACAGCCTTTTTTGTTATGCGGCGAACATACAAAAAACCTTTTAGCGCTAAATATCATATGGTGTAGCAGGGAGTGAAAAAAATGAAAAAAGTAATAGTCCTTTCGTCAATAACCTACGCACTCAAAGCGCAGGAATTGCTTAAGAATAACGGAGTTTATGCAAGCATAACGCGTTCAAAAGCCGTACGAAGCGTGCGCGGTTGCGGCTATGGGATCAGCTTTGACGAAGCATTGCTCGAAAAATCTCAGGAGCTTTTGATAAAATCCGGAATACCAATAGTCGGGAGTACAGAGGAAAAATGATATATTTCGATAATGCCGCCACATCAATGCCGAAACCCCATTCGGTTGCATCTGCAATGAACGAGGCGCTTAAACATTGCGGAAACCCCGGCAGAAGCGGACATTCGCTTGCGCTGAGAGCCGCGGAAACCGTCTATCACTGTCGTAAAAAATTGGCGCTTCTTTTTAATACGCGTCCCGAATGTGTCATTTTCACTTCTTCTGCAACCGAGGCATTAAATATTGCGATCAAAGGCACAAACCGTCCCGGCGGCGTCACTCTTGTTTCTTCGATGCAGCATAATTCGGTAATGCGGCCTCTTAATACCCTGCGGCGCAACGGCGAGACGGTTCTGCGTCAGTTCTTGGTGGATGTCAACAGCGATGATATCACCTGCGAAAATTTCATGGCGGTTTCGCATTCTGCTACATCGGTCGTTGTTACACACGCATCGAATGTTTGCGGCAGGATACTGCCGATATCGCGTCTGAAAGCGCTGCTCCCCGACGAGGTCGTTTTCATACTCGATGCATCGCAGACGGCAGGTCATGTTCCTATCGATATAGTCGAACTTGGGGTTGACATAATTTGTATACCTGCTCATAAAGGACTTTTTGGTCCTATGGGGGTAGGGGCATTGATAATCAATCCCTATAGCAATATTATTATTGATCCTCTTATAGAGGGTGGGACCGGAACAAACTCAAAAACATTTGAAATGCCTGAGATTTTGCCCGAAAGACTCGAGGCGGGAACCTTTAATATATGCGGGATAGCAGGCTTTTCGGCGGCGTTGGACGAGATAGAAACGACAAACAAGGAACAGGAATTGTTCGAATATCTTGTGTCCTCAATGAAAAATACGGTTGACATAATGTTGTACGGCGCGCCTCAAAAAGACAACTATGCTGAATATGTACCGGTAATGCTGTTCAATAAAAAAGGTTTCGATTGCGAAACACTTTGCTCGCTTCTTGCGGAAAAGGGGTTTGCATTGCGTGCAGGATACCACTGCGCGCCGAATGCACACATGACACTGGGGACCTATGATATCGGCGGAGTGCGTATATCTCTTTCAAAAAAAAATAACCGCCGAGAAATCGACCGTTTTATAAATGCACTCGATTCGATCAAACCATAAAAAAATAACCCTTGGTTGCATAATCTATGTTACAACCAAGGGCTATTTATTTTCTGACTTAATATCCAACATCATTGGTTAACCTCTCTTTCAATAGATTGTGCTCCTAAGCACAGATCCCTTTGTATTTCCTTGGGATCTTTCTGAAGAAATAATGCTCTTTACATTTTCGAACTCCTACACTACACTTCTACACGGTTACGCACGCTTATACTTTTACTATCGTTTTGGGTTCCTTCTACATCTGGCATCGCTTTTGGGTATCTGCTCGTCTTTGCCGTTGATTTTGGTTTTAACGGCTATTCTTATCTGAACATTGGACTCACTTCCTTTCTTCGCCTTTATATTACCATATAAATACCGCTTTTTCAATACACAAACTGTACAAAATATACCAAAATGTTTTATGCGAACAATAGAAAATGAGCATAATGTACATTTCGCTATTGACATTCAAAAGACACTGTGATAAACTGTATATGTTGGATGCTAAAAATAAGGGCTGATATTAATTATCAGCCCTTATTTTATGCTTTTTTCATTTTCTTATTTAATAAATGCACAACCATTTTCACAATAAGGTTCACGATAAGTATCAATATCGAAACAACTGCGATCCAACCGTACTGCAAATTCGTTTCGCAATTTTTTGGGATCATAAGCGAAAGCGGCATGTTGTCTGAATTTGCAAGGAAGGCGATTGCCGAAATCGTCATCATACAGTTAACGAAAAAGTATGAAAACATCTCTAATATAGTTCCCTTGCATTGGGGAATAAGAACGTCTTTGATAAGATGGATTTTACCGATTCCCAGCGTTTCCGCCGTGCCCTCAAGATTGTCGTTTATCTTCGAAAAAGAGTTATACATCATAAGGTAAGGCGAGGAAATAAAGTGAACTATATTAACAAGAATAAGTATTATTATCGTGTCGTAAATCGAGGTCTTGACAAACGCCAAAACGTAAGAGAGACCCAAAACAACACCGGGAATTCCTGCCGAGGTGATCGAAGAAAGATGCAGAAATCTCGATGCAGGCGATTTCATTCTTGCCGACAGATATGCCGAAGTAAAGGCGATACAAACACCGAGAGTTGCCGAAAAAAGTGCTATTATCAACGAATTGATAAGGTAAGTGCCTGCGTTGTTATTAAAGGTTTCCGCTATGTTCGAGAACGAGAAGCTCATATCGCTGGGATATTTTTTTATAAAGGCTACAACAATGAACGATGCGATAGGAAGCAACGTAAACAACGCAACCGTACTGCAGTAAATATAAGAAGCCGCTTTTGCAATAGCTCCTTCCGCCTGCTTGCGAGGGGTAGTAACAAACGTCGAGTTGCTCTTGTCTTTGTTAAGAAAATCAATAACAAATGCGATTATCGCCGGAATCAGCAATATTGAGCCGTAAACCGCGCCCCTGCCGAAATCGACACTCGATCCTGCAAATTCCTGATACATAACCGTCGCAACCGTGGTGTATTGACCGCCTATGATCAACGGAACACCGTAGTCGGTAACAATAAGCGCAAACGTTGCAAACACCACGCTTATCAACGGTTTTCTAAGATAGGGAAGGGTTATCGATAAAAACTGTCTGTACTTGGGTATTCCCAAAACCTCTGCCGCTTCATATGGCGAGCCGTCTTCATACCGTATAACGTCAGAAAGCATCAAAAATGCAACGGGAAAGGCATATAGGATGGAACCCATTACCAAACCTGTTAATCCGTAAACGCCGCGTTCCAAGCCGAGCAACTTCGTTATCAAGCCGTTGTTGCCGAGGAGGAGCTGTAAGCCTGTACCGCTCGATATAGAGGGTATGAGCATAGGCAGGGTCAGAATGATGCTGAACATGCCTTTAAAGCGTATTTTGGTGCGTTGGATTGCAATAGCGAGTAAAAATGCGATTACAAGTGTAAGCGCGGTAGAGATCAGTGTCGAAACAAGCGAGTTTTTGAGTGCGGTGAAGAATTTAGGTGATGCCGTCGCCTTCTGTATGCTCTCTATGTCGAGATAGGTGAACATCTTTATCAACGGGAGAAAAACGAGTGCGACAAACACCAGCGCAAGCACGATTTTCGTCAGATCCGAATATATCGGCTTGCCGCGTGATTTAGAACGTGTGACTGAATTCTCGCTCATATTCAGTCCCTCACGTATTTGGCAAGCGAATCGATCTTGGTTTTAAGATTGTCAAGTACAAATTCGCGTACGTAATCGTTTGCGGGATCGGAAATGATATTTTCGGGTGTATCAAGCTGTTCTATTCTTGCTTCCTTCATTACCATAATACGATCGGACATCGCAAACGCTTCTTCCTGATCGTGGGTAATGTATATCATCGTAGTTCCGAATTCCGCCTGAATGCGCTTTAATTCCTTGCGCAGCGAAAGACGTGTTGCAACGTCGAGTGCCGACATCGGCTCGTCAAAAAGGATTATATCGGGGTTCATAACAAGCGTTCTCGCAATAGCCACTCTTTGTTGCTGTCCTCCCGACATTTCGGCAGGATATTTGTCAATATGCGCCGACAATCCAAGATTTTCGATAGCGGCAAGTACACGTTCACGTACTTTTGCTTTTGCTTCCTTGCTTTTGTTTTCCTTGCGAATTTTGAGCGCGTATTCAACGTTTTCAAGTACCGTCATGTTCTCGAACAGTGCATAATTCTGGAAAACGATGCCCATGCCGCGCTTGGATGCATGAAGATCGGTAATATCCTCGCCGTCCTTATAAACCTTTCCGCCGGTCGGCTTCAAAAGTCCTATAAGAATACGCAGTATCGTGGTTTTTCCGCAGCCCGAAGGACCCAGTATTGACAAGAATTCTCCGTCGCGTACGTCAAAACTTATATTATCAAGTGTGGTCTTGCCATCGAAAACCATACAAAGGTTTTCGATAGACAGTTTAGTGTTCGCCATTTTAAATTACCTCGGTAATCAGTGCTTCCAGAGTGCCAAAAGTCTCTCTTTTTCTTCGATAGTGTTGTTCTTCATATCGCTGTATACGATATCCTGAGGGAAGTTTTCAAGAGTATAGCTCTTGTCTTTAAAGAGCTTTTCGGGACCAAAGTTTTCGTTGTAGACATATCCGTAGGTGTTCACCAAATAATCGAATACTTCTTTAACCGATTCTCTTTCGTCCTTGCCCTTCACGATTGCCTGACCGTAAACGGTAAAGGGAGAGCCTTCCTCAAAGTAAACTATCTTAAAAGGCGCGCCTTCGTTGATCTGAATAACGCTCTGCGCGGTCATACCCAGACCGACAGCAACTTCTTCCAAAAGCAGTGCATTTACAGGACCCGAACCCGAGGAAGTGTAAGAAAGTATGTTTTCGGTCAGCTTGTCAAAATATTCAAAAGCTTTTTCTTCGCCCCATGTGTTAACAAGGCTCTTAAGGAACATATAGCCGGTACCCGAGGAGCTGGGGCTGGGCATTGAGATAAGTCCCTTGTATTCGGGTTTAAGAAGGTCTTCGTAACAGGTCGGCTCGGGAAGATTATTCTCACTCAAAACCTTGGTGTTAAGAATGATCGCGCCGCCGCTGCGGAGGTGGGGAATATAATTTTCGCTCTCAATAAGATCTGCATAGTAAATATCCTTGTTATAACCCGAAAGATCTGCAAGAAGTTCATTTTCGTCGAGCTGTGCAAGATATGCGTATTCAAGGTCGTAAATAATATCGCACTTGGTATCGGTCTTTTCGGCAAGGAGCTTGGATGCATGCGTGCCGGTAGACATATATTCGAGCTTTATTTCGTAATCGGGGAACTGTTCCTTCAAACGTGCGTCAAGATCCTTCACAACGTAATCTTCGATACTGGTGTAGATGACAATTTTTTCCTTTTTTTCACCGCATCCGCAAAGAAGGGCGGCGAAAATGACGGTGACAAGTATAAGTGATAAAAGTTTTTTCATGATAATACTCCTTGTTTTAGATTTATCTGTATGCAGGATCCAATTTTTTCAGATCTGCAAAACTGTCGATTTCGATAATATCGTCAAAAGTGCAGTCGCGTACTTCTACCTGATATCTGTCGGCGCAAAATTCAAGAGCTACCTGATCCCAATATCTCTCCTTGCCTCCCGGCATCTCATAGACCTTCTTAATGTCTTCATATAGCTTTTCACCGTGCTCGCTGCTCCAATAAGATATACCGTACAGGTGATGGCAGTTTGTACCGCCGAGCTTTAATTTTGTAATAATACGGTTTTTCGTTTCCAAACACCAGTCGTCTGTCATCTCGACAGGCACTCCCAGATAGTTGGAGGTGTATTGATATTTGGCAATAAGTGATTTGTTGTACAGAACAAGATCGGCTTCCATCACATAGGCGTTTTTCAGCAATTCACGCGCAAACATTGCGGAGGAGATGTTGTTTGCCTCGTTGTAAAGGGCGTTGTCGATAAATTTGATGTTAGGATATTTGTAAAGCAACTGATCAAACTGCTCGCCCAAATATCCGCGCACTATGTAAATTTCCTCTATACCTGCATCTACGACCGCATCAAGCAATGTTTCTATCATACGCTTGCCGTTTACACGTACCAATGGTTTGGGAGTGTTCAAGGTTATAGGCACCAATCTCGAACCAAAACCTGCAGCAATAAAAATAGCACGTTTGACTCTGTACGGCTCAAGAGCCTCGTAACCCGATTCGGTAATATGACCGTCTGTGATCAATCCTCTTTCGGTTAAATCCGCCAGTACCTTATTTACCGAGCCGGTGGACATGCCGGTTGCTTCGGCAATGGCACGCTGGGTTTGTTTGCCCGACTTCTCTATAAAAGTCAGTATCTCAAATTGTTTTCTTTGTAATGCTTGCATTTTCTCTAACTCTTTATTATTTTCTAAAATTTCAAGACGTTCATTATTCGATATAATACAACAAAAAATGAACATTGTCAATAGCCAAGAACAAAACTTGTCGTTTTGCCGAAAAAAGCGTTCAAATATATAATTTATTGATATATTTTAATCACGATACGAATTTGTTCGTATAAGAATTTTATGTTCAAAAGAAAACCCTCATAACACTGTTCGTAAACAACGATAGTGTTATGAGGGTAAAATTACTGTTCGTCGGTTTGAGTTTCGGTATCTTCTTTGACCGCGGCAGGAGCATTAAAACGCTCCAAACGTCCGATGATGTAGTCGGCGGCAGCCTCACCGCTGCTTCCGAGATTGTAGAAATAGCTGTGCTTCAGATCGTCTATCTGCTGGCAATAGCTTTCCTTGTTCGCAAGCAGTTCGTCTATTACTTCAGAAATGTTTTTCGTTTCTTCCTTGGGAATAGATCTGCCG
This sequence comes from Eubacteriales bacterium, assembly GCA_045637325.1. GTDB lineage: Bacteria > Bacillota > Clostridia > Oscillospirales > CAG-382 > Coliplasma. The sequence goes on from JAZTZF010000125.1 coordinate 13,123, forward strand.
ATCGTATCTCTGGCGGTAATATCAAACGGCTTCAGCTTTATTTTTTCATAATCCTTGTTTACAACCTTCATTTCGGTGTTGATAAACAAGGTGGGCTTGTTGGTTGTAAAACTGAATTCGTATGCAATAGCCGACCAGTCGGTAATTACTACGTCTGCAGTGTAAATGGTTACGTTGGAGGAGAAATCGGTCTCTATCATAAAGTCGGGACCGAACCTGTCCTTGTACTTTTCGATAATCGATTCTATCTGCAACGGGAAACGTCGTATATACTGGGGATGAGGACGTATGATAACGCGGTATTTGTCGCAGATCATGCTCTCGAGCATATCATCAAGACAGCTGTCGAGTATATTGTCGTACTGCCACGAGGGGGCAACAAGAATGGTGGGTTTTTCGTTGTCCTTCTTATCGCTCGCTTCGTATGCCTCGATCATGTTGTCGATAAGGCCGTAACCGACTTTTACTATCCTTTTCTTTTTGGTGTTTCTGAGCTGTTCCATCTGGCGAACTTCAACGCCTTGGTGCTTGCTCACCGCAAAAATGGTATCGAAGTAATCAAATGCGCCGGTACGGTAGGTAAGGTTAAGTGATGTACAGCCGTGATCGGTATAAATATATTCGATGTTCGGCTTCATTTTAGAGCGTTTGATGTGATACTTTTCAAGATCGGGAGTAGTCATAACTACAACCTTGCATTCCAGTTTCATCATCAAAGCGATCAATTGGTTGCCACTGATGTAATAAGGCTTTATCTGCTCGATGCCACAATCAAAAATACGGTCGTTGGGGTCGCTTGTTATGTAGTAAATAGGCTCGTCGGTCTTTTCGAGTAACGCTTTAATGGTATTTTCGAAATACTTGTAAAAACCGCTTTGCTCGGAGTAGAACATAAGGTTCATTTTTTGCAGTGTGTCGCCTTTGCAAAGCTGCTTGTAATGTTCCCTCGAGAGCTTTTTGTTGCGTTTCTCGATCTCGGCGTTTTCTTTTGCTTTCGCTTTCATCTTATTAAGCGAATTATAATCTATGTATTTCTTAGGACTGTAAATAAGGTTTACAAGATACATAACGGGGATAGAGAAAAGGTTGCCGAATATCCAATAAATACCTATAGCGGTAGGAACGAGGAAGGCGAAATAGGTAGAAAACGCTATCATGAATATCGTCATGCCCCATTGAGAAGCGGCGCTTTGCTCTACCTGTAAAACGTTTATCTTGTTCTGGATGATGCACATTATCAACGCGCTCAAGCCTGCAAATATAGGAATGAGCACGAGCATATTGAAGGCCCATGTAGGAATAGCGGACAGATCAAACCCTAAAAAGTTCATGTTTATAGAGTTCATGCTGTCAAGATATCCCGCAACGTCCATTCCCGCAAGCTCTCCGCTTTCTAAGGCGAGGAAACTTCCGCGGTTAGCGCTTTCCGAGGCAAGACGCATGGCAACCAGCTCAGGCGAGGAACCGAGATCCGCCTCACCCATGATTTGCGACGCCTTGTTAACAAATGCGTCTATAACCTGTTGAGGAAAATGCAGAATGTGCTTCATCGGCCTGTATACAACGTCAATAAGGCCGAAAATAAGCGGGAGCTGTATCAAAAGGGGAACCATGCCCATAAACGGGCTGTATTTTTCTCTTTTGTACAATTCGCTTTGTGCGTCAATCAAAGCGTCCTTGTCATCTACGTATCTGTACTTAAGCGCATCTAACTCGGGCTTCATTTTTATCATTTTTATCGAGTTTTTCTGCACCAACAGCGAAATAGGGAATAGGATCACCTTGGTAAACAGGGTAAAAACTATGATAGCCAGACCGTAGTCTTTGATGATATCATAACAAAATTTCATAAGGTACCCAAGCGGTACCCCCAATATATTTCCGATAAAATCCATTTCTAACCTTCACTTTTTAAAAAATAGAATGAGTCGGCAGAGATATTTCGGGGATGATCTTAAGAATGACCTTCCCGCGTATTTCGCTCTTCTTCACAAAAGGCTCGTCCCAATGGCGCGAATCGTTGGAAGAATCGCGGTTGTCGCCCAAAACGAAATAACTGCCCGTTTCTACGGTTATAGGGGATAAATTGTCGTTATCGTCGAAAACGAAATAAGGGTCGTTCAAAGCCGCTCCGTCTATAAAGACGGCTCCGTTTTTTATCTCGACCGTTTCTCCGGGCAGACCGACAACTCGTTTTACTATCACTCCGCCTGTGAGCGATTCACGGCGGAAGATAATAATATCACCGCGTTCGGGCGCATCCTTGCAATAGGCAAGCGGTGCCGCTATCAACCAATCGTTGTGCGAGAGGGAACCGTCCATGGAATCCCCCTCTACTCGTAGCAGACGGAAAACAAACAAACTCAAAACCAAAGCGATGGCTAAAGCAACCGCTACCGTGATCAAAAAACGATATTCTGTATTGAGTTTGTTTTGCTTCGAGCCGTTGTCTGGCGGTGTTTTATTGTTCCGCTTCGGTATCGAGATCATCGAATTCGCCGTTATCGTCTATTTCTTCATCGTTTTCAACGGGAGCTGCTAAAGAGGGCTCATCGTCCTTTTTGCGGCGGAACTTTCTCTTTAATTTGCTGAAATAAAAACCCAAAGAGGCACCGCCGACAATAACTATACCCACGACCACTTGGACTATGTATGTCATAGCCGAAGGATCAATATATGCCGATGCCGTGAAAGAAAGGAATACCATGCCAAGGATCAAAAACAGTGCAAACGTAAATAAAGAATAAAGTTTTTTCATGATAGATACCTTCGTTTATTAATAAAATTTATTGTCATTTTCTATTTCTTGGCGATTTACGATCTTCCAGTTATCAAAATCGGAAGCATCGCCGGTGACGTGATAGGTATAAACTTCGATTTCGTTACTGCTGCCCATGTTACATACAGATTTGTAGTACACGCGCGTGATTTCTTCGTCTTCTGCGATTTCATCCAATGCCTTGCCGTACAGGCTGTAGTCGGCACCTGCGTTTTTCAAGATTGTAGCAGGGATATTATCGGTGCATACGGGAGCAGAAGACCATTCAAGCTTAGTTCCTGCACTGCCCGACGGCTTGTAGAACAATCCGATACGCGTTGCCTTTTGAAGCGGTTCTTGGTCATCTATCGGTTTGCCGTGATCTGCGGTTATTATAATCGTGGCATCCTCGTATATGCCGAGCTCTTTCATTTTGTCGAATGCATCATATAAGAAGTTCATGCACCCCATAAGCTGAACGCTCGCGCTTGTTTCGTTTTCGCTCAGATTCCCTTCGGCATCAAGCGTATATGGTGCGTGCGGTCCGTTAAAATGATAGAGCTTAAAACCCTTTTGGCTTCTGTCTGCAACCGCATTTTTCAGTCCGGGACCGTGTTCGTGGTCGGCAAACGTATATGCAACAGACGCATCGGGTCTGAATATATCTTGATTGTAATAATTGGTGTCCTGCCAGAAGAAGGGTTTTATAAATATGGGGGAGTAGCGATATGCCGAAATGTTCATCAATTTGTTAAAAGCATTCATCGGAATAATATCGCCGGGACCGGAAAGACTGTTATCAACATATTTCTGCATATATTTTGGATCCGAAAAGAGCGAGCCGGCTTCGGTGTACAGCTCTATCGAATAATTTTGAGCAGAAAGATCACGGAGCAGATCTTTTCCGTCTTCGGACCAAGAGTCGCGGTAAAACTCGTTAACCGGGACACTGTATGCAAGTTCTTCGCAACCGGTAAGCAGTTGATTCAGTGCGGGTCTTGTGCGCGCAAAGGCGGATATAGCATTGTCATACGCGGTAAAACCGTCTAACTCTTCAAAAAAGTCGCCGTCTTTGTTCAACACCTCTTGAACATAGTCGAAGTCCATTCGGTCGAGAACAAATACAAAAACATTATCTTCGGTAGAGTAGTTTTGCATTCCGCTTGTTGTAAGACGGCTGTCACCCAAACCGTTTGACTCCGACTCATATGCGCCTATTAAAATGCCGACGGTAGGGACTATCTGCATAACAATCAACAAAATCGAAACATAGACGACTATTTTCGACCAAATTTTACGGTGCAGATACATGATAAAGAAGAATATAACAAAAGTCAAAAACCAAACCAGCAGACCTACCCAAAGTGTACCCTTCATGTTGTGCCAACTGATCGCATCGCCTGTCAGTGTGCCCAGCGAGCCGTTCATGAACATGGATTGTACATAGGCACAAACCGTTGTGGAAAAGATAGCGCAAACAACATAATTAAATATTTTTCCGCTCGAACCCGCAACCGCTAACGTGCCTACCGCACAGAAAAGGAACATTGCGCCGGCCAATAGCCAAACAACGTCGTGATATGTATATATCAGCGAATCACCGCTGAAAGCAACAAGCTCTAAAGGACCGAAAAATACAAACGTATAGCAAGCCGCAAGTATGGCGGCGCCTGCCAGTAGAAAACGCTTTTTGAAAGGCCGTTTATCCGCCCATAATGCGCTCAGTTTTTGTTTGACTGCTTGCATCTCGCTTTTATTGTTTGGCTTGGTATCCGATTTGGCATCCGATTTAGGTGTTGATTCGGCAATCGGCTTGCTGTCGGTTTTAATATCCTGTTTGTTTTCTAATTCGACATCAGAAGTGTTATCTGTTATGTTTTCCGATTTGTTGTTATCCAAGAATACCTCACTCCTTACTAAAAAACCAATCATCATATGATACTACTTTTATAGGAAATTTGCAATAGAAAAAAGCAAAATTATATCCCGATAAGAAAAAAATCGACCTTTAATACAGTAATGATTTTGAAAAGAGCATAAAAAAACTGTCGCAGTAAAAACCGCGACAGCTTTATAGAACTGTTTAATTAGTTTGCAAGAGTAAAGGGAACGTATTGCGAGAAGTTCTTGCCGGACAATACACCGCTGCCGAAGCATGCATGGATTGCGTCGGGATCTTCGTCAACTGTGATATCGATTTCTTCGCAGCAAGCCGAGAATGCATAACCGATAACCGAGCCTGCAACTGCATTGAAATCATATGCACCCTGCAATGCAGACCAAGGAATAGCCTGCTCGTATACTTCGTTTTCGAGCTTAGAAACGCCTACTTTGTAGTTGTAGTCAGCGCTTGCAGTAACCTTGTTAAAGTGGTCTGCGCAGATGTTGGTGCCGTCGGGCTGTGCGGAAATCGACCATTCGTTACCCAAACCGGAGTTATTAGCACCGCCCCAAGTCCATTCGGTAGTTCCGTCGGGGCTGACGTATACAGGATCGGAAGGATCGCTTGTAACGATAGCGGTCATTACGTGACGGCGGTCGAAGATGTGAGGACGGTTTTTAGCGTAGTCGGTGTTGTTATAGGTTCTGGGCTTACCAACAGCGATAGAAACTGCAGAGTAAAGATAATTTTCGTCCCAGCTGAGGTAAAGAACGATGTTATAAGCACTTGCGCCTTCGCTGGAATCGGTGTTCCAGTGAGTTTCGCTCATGTCGAACTTAATTTCGGTTGCGTATTCCTTAGCCGAAACCTCGCCGTCAACAACGGGAGCGGTTTTTGCCTTGCCTATAGTGAGGGTATCGTAGATGATAGGCTCTTCGAGTTCTTCGGAAACGTCGGAAGAATCATCTTCGGAAACATCGGAAGAATCGTTTTCGGATAGTTCAGAAGAAGTTTCGGAAGATTCATCGGATACGTCCCAAGAATCAACGGCAGCAGTATCGAGAGAATCGGTCGAAGA
>JAZTZF010000126.1:0-1939 GCA_045637325.1 Eubacteriales bacterium
CCGTATTGCCCGTAAGCACGGTAACATCGCGGTATGTGCCGCCCGAGCGTATATATTCCGATATTTCGGATGCCGCCGCCTCTACCTCGTCAAAGCGGCTTTTTGCCGTTATAAGTCTTACTGCAGGATCATTGCCGTCTATTGGCGGAACGTGATTTTTCCATATATTGCGTTCGATATATTTAAGCGACTCTGATTTTGTTCTGCAGGGTTCCGCCATAAAATGATCTTCGCAGTTATTTTGGGCAAGCGCGCGCACACGCTCGGATGCAAGGCGGTTTTCATCGAAAAATGAGCGGTTATAGTCTATGGTAAACGATATATATGTATCGCCGCTTTGTGCGATTATTTCCTTGATTATTGCATATTCCTGCTCGGTAAAAGTATAGTAGTTATCTATAAAAACCTGTGCGTTTTTGAAAAATGTTTTTTGCGGCAATTCGTCCGCCAAGCGTGTTAATGCATCGCGCGGATCCCTGATATCCTCTCCGAAATTCTTCTCGTATGCCGAATAAATAAGCGAGATATCATGCAGTTTTGCCTTGATGCGCGATTCCTGCTCCAAGGCATCCGAATCAAGCGCATCAAAGAGCGCTTTTGGTGTTATCAACGCCATCTTCATACGAGAAATGAACGAAAACATCGAAACCGCAAAATCGGGATCTGCAGCGACGGTAGAATATTCTTTTAATTCGTCCTTTAGTGATTCCGAAACAATCGACAAAAGGGCGCAAGCGCCCCCTTTATCAATATTATTAACCGCAAGACCGCCGTAATCGCGCGCGATGCGGTTGGGAAGGCGCTCGAAATTGAGCACCTCGCAAAGCATATTAACGCTGTCACCGAAACGGTCGCAAAGTGCCGTTTCATAGGCGACCGACTGCTGTTCGGGAACTATAACGAAACACCGTTTCCCTTTTTTCAGCATTTCGCCCAAGCGCGAAAGCATATATTCGGTTTTACCGCTGCCAGAGGCACCGATGATACGATGTAGCATAACTAATCTCCAAACAATTCAAGTAGTTTGAATCTAAATATATATTTGCGGTTTTTGAAAACAGAAGTATCTTTCTCTGATATTCCTGCAGTATTAAACGCGCCGTCGGATGCCGCCTTGGTACAAAGAGGCGGAAAAAGCACACACCACCAGTTATTTCCCTCGGCACTGCCGAGATTTATACGCAGTGAACGGTACTCTCCCGACGGGAGTGTAAAATCCTCGTAAACACGTGTGGGATATGTTTCTGTTCCCCATTGAACAGTTGCGCGGTAGTCTACGCCGTTCTGCTCGAGAACGCGGTTGGCTATCGACTCCATGCGCGGAATATTATCTTCTACAATATCGCTTGCAACCGTGACATCTCCCGCTTCCGAAAAGATATCGCCGCATTCATCGAGTATTGCATCGCGCACGGACAACTTTATCTGCTGAGCCGATTCGCTGTTGTCCTCGGCAAGGATATGCAGACGTATAACGTTATCGAAAACCTTTGCTTCGCTCCTCGGTATCAGCATATCCACCGCCGTAAGCAACATAAAGCAGGCGCAAAACAATGCTATGATTTTTGTTTTCATTTGATATTTCTCCTTTTGTTTGTTGGTTCGATTGTGAACCGTAAAAAGGAAAAATATACGCATTATTTAGGATTTTGTAACGCAAGATACGGCAAAATACCCCTCGTTTTGGAGTATTTCGGCAGCAATATTCGCTTTTTCTGCGTTTTCGAACACACCGTATACCGAAGGCCCGCTCCCCGAAAGGCGTGAATTAAGTGCCCCAATCTCTAACATCCTCGTGCGGATAAGTTTGGTTTCGGGCGCAAGTATATCGGTAACAGGTTCGAAAGCATTGCCGAAAGAACGAACCGTTTTTACAAAATCGTTTTCTTTCAGCGCACATAGAAACGAATCGGTATCGTTACGAACAGGAAGTGATGCA
>JAZTZF010000127.1:0-2108 GCA_045637325.1 Eubacteriales bacterium
TTGTTTTCAAGCGCGGCGATTATACGCTCCTTTGATTCGCGTATTGCCATACCGGGAAGTCCTATTATCTCAAACTGCGGCATCTTTTCCTGCGAGTTGCACTCGACCGTCACAAGAAAACCGTCGATACCCGCAAGCCCCGCAGAGTAAACGATTGATAGCATTGTTCTGTATCCTTTCACGCACCGCACGCGCTGTACGCACAGGTGCGAACTGATGTTCTATTATTATTTTAACACATCTGTAATAAAAATGCAATACGTAATTTGAAATTTTATCGGATAATATTTATGTGGTGGGGCTTTGCCCCACATCCCATTCCGCGCCGCCGCTCGCCTCGGCTGTCTCGGCTTTCAAATACTATGATAATGAAAATCCTAAACATATAACGAAAGGACTACCACCATGAAAAATCAACACACTGTATCTGTACGCATCGCTGACGATCTGCTTGAAAAGCTGTTTTACGTTGCAAACAGTGAGGGGCGTACTCTCAACAATCAGTTTCTCTTGCTCGCCCGCAACTCCGTTGCCTATTTTGAAAAAACCAAGGGAAAGATTACTCCCGACAAGATCAAGTCGGTACGCGAGGATATGGAAAAGGAGCTTGGCGGGGAGTGAGTACGCGGCGACGGCATTTTTCGTCAGAAACACTACCACATTTCGATGTTTTTTCGACGAGCGATTTATACAACGGTACAAACATTCGTTTGTCTTATTGACATTTTTTGCTGTATGGGATATAATACTATTGTGTACACAAATTGATACTGTTGTTTTGAGGTGATCTTAAATTATATTGAGGAAAAAATTATCAATATATGTCATATCGATATGTATTTTGATTGCGGAGTTAACGTCATGCACCGGTGGTTTTCAAACTCAACCGTCAGGCGCGAACGCAATTGATCTTACCTATCCAAGTAATCTTGTTTTTCTTTGCAAAACAAAGACCAAGACGTATGCTCCGCTCTCTGAGCGAATAAAATCAATGTTATACAGCGTTGATATTATCTCGTGCAATGATAAGCATTCGATTGATAATATTGATTCCGAAGCGGTAATATCTTGCTATATACCGCATAATGTCTCAGGCTTGTCCGCTTCATATTTTCATCGTTTTGAAAACTTACAAAGCATCAGCGCTGATGGAAATAATCCAAATTATACTTCCGTCTGCGGTGTGCTGTATGACAAGGAAATGAATGAAATAATAGCTTATCCTCAAAATAGATTCGGAATATATAACATTCCCGAAAGTGTTGAATATATCGCGGATTATGCTTTTTATGGGAACAAGCTGCTTGAGCAAATTACGATTTCGGCAAGCATCAAGCACATTGGCGATTATGCTTTTTCGGCAAGTAATTTGAAATATGTCGAGATTATTTCCGATGACACCACGATAGGTTCCGATGCCTTTCACTGGTGCTTATCTCTCCAAAATGCCTCGCTTCCATCTGATTTTAACTTCTACTCTGCGTTCACTTTCACGCCAATCTTTCAGGATATAACTCCCGACTTTGCTACAGACGGTACAATTTTGACAAGGTATCAAGGCGCGGGCGGAGATATAATTATACCGGATGGTATAACCGAGATAGCAAAGGGAGCGTTTGACAATGTGTTATATCTCAAACATGGCGGAGAGGAAATAACGCGCGTATATATTCCCGACAGCGTAACGAAAATCGAAAGCTTTGCTTTTTTCGCCTGCACAGAGCTTACTTGGGTAAGCGTTTCGCCGAATACCGAAATCGAGGATGATGCTTTCCTTGAATGTCATCCGGAATTTAAAATAATTGTAAGGGAATGATTTTTGCAGATAATTTGTTTAATTACTTCCTTATATATAATATTTCTCTCATTTATTGTCATAATGACGGATACCTGCCTCACTATCCGTCTTTTTTTTTACAATTAAGTTCCGAAAACCCCTTTACAATTCGCAAAAAAAGATGTATAATATTATCGTGGCGTTACTGCGCCTTTTTGTCCGTATGCCTTTAGGGGCGGACGGGATGCGCACCGACGTATAATTAATGTTAAAATTATTATTTTTTATAGGAGGATTTCCAACATGGCAAGAAAGAAAATTTCCATGGATG
>JAZTZF010000128.1:0-2555 GCA_045637325.1 Eubacteriales bacterium
TCATGTACATGGCTTCCATGTCCGCGGTACCCGGTTCTCTGTATGAGTCTGCCGGTCTGGACGGCGCTGACCGGGATATCGGTTTTATCATCGTGTGTTTTGTCGGTAGGTTTGTCTGTTTTCGGGCTTTCATTTTGTGCCAAATCGAGCGCTTTTGATTCCCTGATAAGCGATTCAAACGAAACGTTAGGAGTTTCCTTTGTTTCGTCGGAATAGAGATTGGGAGGGAACTCAATTTTAAAATCATTGCTGTAATTTTCTACTTCGCGCTCCTCTGCAGGGGATAACTCGATTTCTTGAACGCTAGGATAAATGGTTATTGTGGGGTCGGTATCTGTTAAAAGTGCGGTATCTGCAGAATCGTTTTGCGGAGATTCGGTTTCTTGCTTTTCTTCCATTACCGTTTCTTGCGTTAAAACATCGTCTGTCGTATATTCTTCGATCGTAGATTCTTCTATAGGTTCTTCATCCGAATTTGCATTATCGCGCGAAAGTATAAACGGCACGTCGGTATCATTTAGTATCTTTTCAAGCTCACTGATTTTTGTAAATTTGGCTTTCGAAAGAAATTCATTGATTTCGTTTGTTAAATCATCGTTTTCTGTTGAAAAATAATTGTTTTCGTTTGGCGATTCATCGCTATGGTTTTCAATTTCCTGTTCTTCCGCAGGTGTAGTGTTGATAACTATTTCGGGTACAGTATCGGCTTGCTCGGCGTTCGGCTCATCATTTTCATCATTCATGTCTACAACCAGAGCAGAATAATTTTGTTGCAGGCGTTCATAAAAAGAGTCATTCTCAAGCGATGTAGAATCGTCGTTGTTTTCGTTGTCGGAAATATCTTCTGGAATGGGGTTTTCGTTATGTACTTCTGCAAAGTTTGTATCTTGCTCTTGTTGCTCTTCATTAACAACGGATTCGTTTTCATCGATCGGGAGTTGCCCGAATGCACGTAATACGTCTTCGGTAGTAAAAGGGTTGCTTTTGGTTTTTGCGGATGCGGTATTACTGAGAATTCGTGCTTCTTTTATTAGTTTGACAAATATATCTCTCAAATCCTTGATAGGTGTATATATTTCGTTTTGAGCGACCAATATATGCGGAAGATTTTCGTCGATATTTTCGCGCATTTCATCAACTTCTCGCCGTCTCATCTCCGCCATAACGATATCGCTGTTTTCTAAAGTGATACCTAAAAAAGGCATTTCTTTCTTTCCGAGGAGTTTTACAGATGCAACATTAGTCCACTCGATTAGGATACCGGGGCCTACATTTTTGTTATCAATAAAACCGCGGGAATTAATTATGAACAAGTCGTTCGGTTTGAATTCTTTGAACAGCAGATAGGCGAACATGGATGTGAAAACAGCGAAGCAAAAGCCGCCAATAATATAAAATGACGTGGCTTTTTCTTTTAGGCTCGGTATCAAAAGCGGTGCAAAAGTGCATATGAGCGATATGACCATAAGTGCAAGAAAGATTGAACCTTTGCCTAATAAGTCTTTGCGCTTCTCTTTGATATAAATATTGCTGTCGTTCATAAATACCTCCGCGTTAATCATTAAAATCTGTGCGATTGAATGTTACGGTATTGTCATATAATTTGAAGTCATAGAGCAATTCGCCGTCAGATTTGCGGTATATTGCAAGATTATATGATACTTCGGAACGGATGAATTTTTCTCCTGCGCTTGCAACAGGTGGCTTAAATGAAGCAGAGAGAGCGTTATTGTATCGCAAATCATTGGATTCAAGATCAATTTCGACACCCTCGAAACATATACGCATAAAACCGTATCTGCCGCCGCTGTCGAGCACCTTATTAACAAGATTGTAGGTGTTGCCGTTGCTGTCGGTCAATACATAATCAAGGCAATCGCCATAGTTCTTGTCAGTCAGCTTCTTTGCGTTGAATTTTACGCCGATCTCAACAAAGCCATACTCATCGTAATAATCAACGTTAAATAACTGCAGTGAACCGTCTTCGTTCATAAAAACTTTCGTATTGATGCGGTAAAGCTCTACTTCATCTGTATCAATCGAATTATCCGGCATGTAGTTTTTTTCAAGAATCTTGCTGTCTTTGTTTGCAATCATTAAATAAATAATTATTGCATATATGACAAACGAAATTCCGTACATTGCCCACTTAAATATACCTTTAACTGTACGGTATACTTCTGACTCGTTTTCATCGTGTTCTTCGGGGAAGTAATTGCCTTGGTAATCCATATGACAGCTCTTTTCGTAATATTATTATGTTTGGAATTATATTGCGGTTTTCCACCGACTTTTGCACACTTGTGGAAAACTTTTTGCGTATTTTAGGGAGTTTTATGGTTTTGATTATGGAGATCCACCGACTTTTCCACAATTTCCCGTATTTGTGCACATGCATTATGTAAACTCATTTTAATAATTATGTCTACTCAATTATTAAAATACTTTCTGTCGAGGCTGCGTAGTTGAACAGCAAGTGCGATGTGTTCCTTCTTTATAAGCATGCTTTCGTCAAAATCAGCAACGGTACGCGCTACCTTTAATATACGGTCATA
>JAZTZF010000129.1:0-6029 GCA_045637325.1 Eubacteriales bacterium
CTTTTTCGAGCGCGCTGCGAAGTTCGGGCTGGAAAACGATAACTATTGCTATCAAACCGACCGAAAAAACACTGTTTAGGATATAATTCAATGCACGCATCTCGAAAAGTTCGCTTAAAAACAGCAACAGAAACAACACCCCAACGCCAAGCAAAAGTTTGCCCGCGCGGCGGCCGCGCACGAATTTTATCACCCAGAAAAGCAACAGTGCAACTATTGCAATATCCAGCAGATCGATTATGCCGATTCCTGCAAGCTGATTCCAAACATATTCAAAATAATCGAGAATAGCGTTCATTTTTCGCTCCCCTTTCGGTCTTTTTACGGAAGAATAGTTTAATTAAATCATTTTAACATATTACACACTTCATGTCAACGGAAGTATATCGGTTATTTATCAAAAAAATCCTTGTTATCCAACAGTTTTTTTATGGCTCTGCCGCGATGGCTTATCGCATTTTTTTCTTCGGAGGTCATTTCGGCAAACGTCTTATTAAGCGGCGGGTAATAAAAAACAGGATCGTAGCCGAATCTTCCGTCTCCGCGAAGCTCGTCGATTATCAAACCCGCGCTCTCGCCGGTCACGTACAGTGTTTCGCCGTCGGGACGGCATACGCACATCGAGCAAACGAATTTTGCATCTCTTGCCTTTTCGGGATGTTTTTTAAGTTCGCTAAGCAATTTGTTGATATTTTCGGAATCGGTGGCATTTTCGCCCGCATAGCGTGCCGAATATACTCCCGGTGCGCCGTCCAAGGCATCCACCATCAAGCCGCTGTCATCGGCAACCGCTATTAAACCCGTGTGGTCGCAAAGCGTTTTCGCTTTGATATATGCGTTCCCCTCGAAACTGTCGGCGTTTTCGATTATCTCGCCTGTAAAACCCGTTTCTTTTATGGTTATTATCTCTGCCTCTATCCCCATTTGGGAAAAGCAGGAGCGAAATTCCGATACCTTATGAGCGTTATTTGTCGCAAAAACGATTTTTATCATTCTTTTTCATCCTCGAAAAACGCATTTATAAACTCGTTAGGCTCAAAAGGACGAAGGTCATCTATACCCTCTCCGACACCGATAAATTTAACGGGTATTCCCAATTCGCGTTTTATTGCAAGGATTATGCCGCCCTTTGCGGTGCCGTCGAGTTTTGTGAGCACAAGGCCTGTTATATTTGCCGCCTTGCCGAATTCTTTTGCCTGTATAAGCGCATTCTGACCTGTCGAAGCATCCAAAACAAGCAGGGTTTCGCGCTTGGCGAAAGGTGCTTCACGGTCGATAACGCGGTTTATCTTTGCAAGCTCATCGATAAGGTTCTTTTTATTGTGAAGTCTTCCTGCGGTATCTACAATAAGCACGTCGCTGTTTGCCTTTTTTGCGGCGGCAATGGCATCGAAAACAACCGCGGCAGGATCTGCACCCTCGTTTTGGCGTATAAGAGGAACGTTATTGCGCTCTGCCCAAATGCCGAGCTGTTCTGCGGCGGCAGCACGGAAGGTGTCTGCCGCGGCAAGCATTACGTTCTTGCCGTTTTCGGCAAGATAATGTGTGATCTTGCCTATGGAGGTGGTTTTACCAACCCCGTTCACGCCGATAATCAGCAGAACGTTCAAACCGTTGCTCAACTCCAATTCGCCGCTCTCGCCTACCGATTCGGCAAGTATTGCGCGGAATTCCTCACGTGCGATCGATGCATCCTTTATTTTCTTTTCCTTTAGTCTGTCTTTCAGTTCGTTTACAAGATAATCCGAGGTTTCCACACCGACGTCTGCCATTATAAGCAGGTCGCACAGCTCCTCAAAAAAATCCTCATCGACCTTTTCGTATGAAGAAAACAGGTTGTTAACAGGCTTCAAAAGCGCATCCTTGGTCTTTTTTAAGCCGTTTTTCAATTTATCGAAAAAACTCATAAGAGATATGCTCCTTTATTCTCACTCGGCGTATTCCTTGATGATATCGTCAAGTTTAGCCATATTCAGCTTCATATAATCCGAAATGCCCTTCTGGCGCATCGTTATACCGTAAATAGTATCGGCGCGCTCCATAGTGCCGCGGCGGTGAGTGATAAGAATATACTGTGTCTTATCGCTGTTGCGGCGGACGTAGGATGCCAGCTTGACTATATTTACGTCGTCCAGCGCACTTTCTATTTCGTCAAACACGCAGAACGGCGAAGGATTTACCTTCTGCAATGCAAGATAGAGCGAAATAGCGGCAAACGACTGCTCGCCGCCCGAAAGCAACGAGATAGAACGCACGCTCTTGCCCGGAACCTTAAGCACGATATCTATACCGCATTCCAACGGAAGAAGCGGATCGGTAAGCTCTGCCCTTGCACTGCCGCCGCCGAAAAGCTCGGTAAATACGGCATTGAACTCGGTATTGATCTTCTCGAAGCACTCAAGGAAGGTCTCCTTCATGCCAGATGCGAGCTTGGCTATGGTTCTGTCAAGCGAAAGTCTGGTTTTATTAAGGTCGTCTGTCTGCGCGGTAAGGAAATCGTAGCGTTCCTTTGTAACGCGGTATTCCTCGACGGCGTTAACGTTTATAACGCCCATCGCGCGTATTTTAGACTTGAGCGAGGACAAACGGCTGCTTGCCTTGTCCATCTTTTCCTTAGGCAGGCGATAAACGTTGGCATCCGAATAGGTAAGCTCGTATTCATCCCACAGTTTGCCGGTTACGGTATCGTACTCGGTATTTACGGAGGTGCACTTCATCTCCGCCTCGGTAACGGCACGGAATGCCTCCTCTTTCGTTGCGGCAACAGTCTTCTGCTTTGCGCGCATCTCGTTTAGCTGTTTTTCTTTTTCTTCTCTGCCGGATATCAGATCGGCAAGGCGTTTGTCACAATTTGCGATGATCGAATCACATTCCGCACACTCGGCGTTGAGCTTGCCGGTTTCGGCAATGCGTTCTTTGATTACCGCCTCTGCCTTTTCTATAGCCGAACTGCCCAGCGCAATACGCGCCGAAAGCTCGGTTTCGCGGCGGACCGAAATAGCAAGACGCTCGCCTGCAACGTAAACCTCGTTCTTTGCGGTGAACAGTGCCATTCTGGTTTCGCTCACCTTGGAAAACGCCGTTTCTTCGACATGTTTCAGATTCTCGGCATTGGCGCGTGCATTGTCACGCGCAACCGTTGCCTCTTCGATAGCGATATCCAGCTTTTCGGTTTCGGCAACGATCGATGCAAACTCGGTCTCGAGTTTTGACAGTATCTCGCCGTCGGAAGAAAGCGAATTTATACGCCCCTCTTCCTCTCCTATACGCACGGCAAGCGAATCCTTGGTTGCGGCGTGGCCTGCTTTTGCGGTATTAGCCTCCGACAAAAGCACTCTCAGCGATTCCAGCTCGTTATCGACTTTTACACAGTCGGAGGAAAGCTTTTCACTCTCGGACACGAGCTTTTGTATATTCGCCTCGCGCTCTTTTATTTTTTCACCGAGACGCTCGATATCCATTGCACGGGTAAACACGCCTACCTTAACGGCAGAAGAACCGCCGGTATAGCTGCCGCCTGCGTTGATTATCTGACCGTCGAGAGTGACAATTTTTATTCTGAAGCCGCTTTTGCGTGCGATAGCCGATGCAGATTCTATATTATCGGCAATTATCGTTCTGCCGAGCAGGTCGTTAACAACACCCTCGAACTTATCGTCGTATTTCGCAAGCTCGGAGGCGATGCCTATATATCCAGCCATATCTTTTACAGCCGAAACGTCGCATTTTTTGCCGTTTACGCTCTGCAAGGGAAGGAACGTAGCTCTGCCCAGTTTATTTTCTTTGAGGTAACGGATACAAGCCTTTGCGTCCGATTCTTTTTCGACAACTATAAACTGCACCGATGCGGCAAGCGCGGTTTCAAGTGCTATAACATACTCGCTGTCGGAAGAAATTATATTTGATACGGTACCGTAAAGACCTATCTTTGCGCCGTTGTTCTTTATCTCGCCCGAGGTGCAATCGTTTATAACGCGTTTTACGCTTTCGGAATATCCCTCAAGCAGATTTTCGAGCCTTGTTAACTGATCGCGGCGTTGTTCCTCGCCCGAAACGGCAATTTTCTCTGCGGTTATTTTCTCGTCTGCGGTACGCATTTTCTGCAACAGAGAAGCACGCTCATAATCGAGCGAAATAATTTTATTTTCGGTATCGTTAACCTGTTTCGATGCCGTTTCAAGTGCCGTTTCGACCTTTTTCAATTCCGCCTCAAGCGCGTTCATGCGCTCACGCGCGGCGGTAAGTCTGTCTGCGTTCTCGGCGGCGTTGCGACGCTCTGCCTCGAGCGATGCACTGCACGCCGCTTTGCGCGCGGCAAGCGCCGACTTTTCGGCAACGAGCAGTTCGAGCCGCATTGCGGCGTTTTCGCTTTCTTTATCGGCAGAAAGCGATTCGTTTCTTGCGGTTTCGTATGCGGTCTCTGCGGTTGCCGAATCGGATTCGTACTTTTGAAGTTTTTCCTCCGATTCTTTCTTTGCCGATTCGCATTCTTCTGTTACTTTTTTCGCCTCTGCCTGTTCGGCAACTGCGGCAGAAATTGCCGCCTTCGACTCGCTTACCGATTCCTCAGAGTGGGCTATATCATTCGCACAGACGGCTTTTCTGCCCTCTGCTTCGCCTTTTCTGTGCACAGCCTCGGTCTTTTCGCGCTCGCACTCGCTCATTATGCGCGAGTATTCATAACTTTCATTAAGTATTCTGTCGGTCGCCTCGTCGCATGCGGCAACCTCGCGCTCGGCGGACTCGAGCAATATCTTTGCGGAGGCAAGGTCGGTTTCGCACTCAACCCTACGAGCACGCAGATAATCAAGTCTATCCAGCCAAAGCGTGATCTCTATACCTTTCTTTTCCTCACTCAGAACAAGATACTGTTTTGCGTTCTCCGCCTCTTTTTCGAGCGGGCCGATGCGAGAGGAAATCTCTGATAGGATATCGTTTACACGAACAAGGTTGTTCTCTGTATCGCGCAGTTTACGCTCCGCCTCAAGCTTTTTGTAACGTATTTTGGATATACCTGCCGCTTCTTCGAAAATACTGCGGCGCTCGTCGTCCTTTTGAGAAAGTACCTCGGCTATTTTACCCTGACCGATAACAGAATAACCCTCTCTGCCGATACCGGTATCATAAAAAAGCTCGTAAATATCCTTTAGACGTACCTGTTTTTTATTTATGTAATACTCACTCTCGCCGCTACGGTACAGCTTGCGGGTAACCGTAACCTCGGTAAAATCCGAAAGGCGGTAGCCGTTGCTTTTTGCAGAATCGGTATCACCCGATTCCGTCTCGTTTTCGATAGTGATATGGTTTGCGCGGTTATATTCCTCCTCGGTATCTATGCAAAGCGAAACCGAAGCGCAGTTTGCGGCGGTACGCGAAGCGGTGCCGTTAAAAATAACGTCCTCCATCCTGCTTCCGCGCAGAGATTTGGCGCTCATCTCGCCCAATACCCAACGGATAGCGTCGGAAATATTCGATTTGCCGCTTCCGTTAGGGCCGATTATCGCCGTAACGCCGCTGTCAAAATTAATGCGGGTCTTATCGGGGAACGACTTGAATCCCTGCATTTCTATTGCTTTTAAGCGCATGTTTTATACACTCCTTACTCTAACCAAAGGCTTGAACCGAGGAACGTCAAGCGGATATATTTCCACATCAACAGCTCCCGTTTTTTCCTTCAGCAGTTTTATCGCGGTGCCGTTATGACCGCTTAACATCGAGATATCCGATTTTTTTATACCTATACAGAGCGTCTTTCCTCTGCAATCCCCTGCCGTTTCTATGATTATATCGGTATACACACGGCTTTTTACAAGCTCGCCTATGGCAGGGTGGTTCGCCCCAAACGGTGCTCTTACAAGATTTTCGGATGAATGCAAGCCTACTCTGTGCAGCTTTACGCCTGCATCGGCAAAAATTCTATAACATTTCGCGGTTCTCTACACTGCCCCCCACAGTTCAAGCGGTTTGTATTTACCGCTAACCGTCATATCGTACAGCTTTGTACCCTCAAAAACCACGGTAGGGTAGAT
>JAZTZF010000130.1:0-13737 GCA_045637325.1 Eubacteriales bacterium
CGCTGTCTTTTAGAAGTTTAACCACATCATCCCCGAAAGTACCCAAATCCTCGGCAATGATCGGAACGTCACCGAGTGCGCTTTTTACCGCGTCAGACAACTGCATTCCAGGGCCCTTTTCCCAAACGCCGTCGCGTGCGCTGACTGCATCGCCGTCTATCGCCCAATACGACGCAAACGCGCGGAAATGGTCGATGCGGAGCATATCATATAGGTCAAAAGAATGTCTGATACGCTCTATCCACCAAGAAAAATTTTGTGTTTTGTGATATTCCCAATTATAAAGCGGATTACCCCAAAATTGGCCGTCCTCCGAGAAATAATCGGGCGGACAGCCTGCAACCTTGTGCGGTTTGCAGGTTTCCTTATCCACGTCAAAAAGGTTGGGGTTTGCCCAAATGTCTGCACTGTCGCGCGAGACGTATATGGGCATATCACCTATGATTTTAATCCCTAACGCATTGATCTGTTTTTTCGTTAGCTTCCACTGGGTATCAAAAAGATACTGAACGAAACCGTGATAGCGTATCTCTTCCCTCAACTCATCCGCCAACAGCAACGCCTTTGTATAATCTGCTCCGAACTCCCATTCCCAAAACTTTTTCCCATTGTTTTTGTGTTTGAGCGCACGGAAAAGGCAGTGCGAAAACAAATGCTCGGATTCGATAAAAAAATCGATTTTTTGTTTGAAATCCTCATCAAGACGCGAAAACGCCAATCTGATAAGTTCATTGCGGTTTTTACGCGCAAAAGGATAATCGGCTGTATAGCGACTGCCCGAATATCTTGTTTTTTCCGCCTCCGACTTTGTAACAAAACCTGCATCTGCCATCATATCGGGGCTGATATAAAGCTCGTTGCCTGCAAAAGCACTGTCGGAGCCGTAAGGCGAATTTGCATAGTCCAGCGGAGTAAACGGCAGTACCTGCCAATAGGAAAAACCCATGTCGGCAATCTTTTTTGCAAAACCGACCGCTTCCCTGCCGAACACGCCGACACCGTATTCTGAGGGTAGCGAAGATATACTCATCAGCACACCGCTGCTTCTTTTTATATCTCTCATAGGCTTTCTCCTTCCGGAATATCTATAAATACCGCTATTGTAATATTCCGCCAACCGAGTATTTATGAATCAAAATACTACCGTATCAAATTACAAATTGGAAAACACAAAACGCCGCATAGATACACAGAAGAAGGATACCTTGCCAACGAGAGAGTTTTTTTCTAAAAAGTGTAGGAACGGTCATTATTGCCATAACCGCGAGCATTACCGGAATATCAAGAACCAAGGACGAGTTTATGCCGCCTATAGTTCCCGATACGGGAATATCGAAGGGACTTATAGTGATTGCCGCACCGCTTACCAATACCAAATTGAACAAGTTTGCACCGATAATATTGCCCAAGGAAAGCGAACCGTGGCCTTTCACAAGAGATGTAACAGCAGTAACCAACTCCGGCAAAGATGTTCCCAATGCAACGATTGTTAATCCGATTACCTTTTCGGAAACCCCGAACTTTTCTGCCAAAATAATAGCATTGTCCACCAAAAAGTCAGCACCGAATGCGATCAGTACGGCACCCAAGACCAAAAGAATGATATCCTTAATCAGGCTATCCTTCGTTCCTTCCTTTTCCGATTCCACGACATGATCTTCGCCGCTTCTAACTTCAAGTTCTTCTTCGCTTGTTATCGCGCCGTGTTCTTCTTCTATCCTGACCGTTTCAACCGTAGCTGCGTTTTTCTTCATACGCAGAACCGTTAAAAACATATAAGCGACAAAAGTGCACAACAAAACAATACCGGATGTACGGCTGAAGCTGCCGCCGAAATAAGCGATGCCGCAATAAAGCGCGGCTGCACCAAAGAAAAATGCGACCGGCAATGACATACTCTTTCTCGCAACAGGCGCAGGGCAGACTGCAATAGTTATTGCCGCGATCAAAGATGTATTGCAGATTATCGATCCTATGGCATTTCCGTAGGCAATAGAGCCGCTTCCCTGAAAAGCCGCACCTGCAGAAACCATAACCTCGGGCAGTGTTGTACCGATAGAAACAACGGTTGCTCCTATCAACAGTTCGGGCAAATGAAAACGTCGTGCAATTCCGGTTGCGCCGTCTACAAACCAGTCTCCGCCTTTGATAAGCAGAACAAAACCCAACACAAGCAATAAAATCGGAACCAACATTTCGAATCTCCTTGTTTGTCTTATAATATCAAAAAATATCGTTTTATAGTATATCACGGATTTTTTCGTAATACAATGTTTTTTTACATACTTCACGAATAAAAATATTATTCCCATGTGATTGCATTTTTGTTAATTTGTGGTAGAATAATAAAGAAGACAATGGTGCAAGGAGGAATTTCTTTTGCTGAAAGATATATTAACACCGAAAAAGGTGATTTTCGCACCTGATGCGCACACCGAACTTCGCGGACAGATCTCCAGAACTCGCGGAGCAACGATCGTTTCGGGAAATCTGACGGGTAACTCGCGTCAGGATATTTCGGGCATTTCTGCGCGGGTATATAAAAACGGCACCTACGGTTTTTCGTCTATGGCGGAATATTCGTCCGAGGCTGCGGAGGCGGTATTGCGTGCCGCAACCGACAACGCCGCGTTTATGGACAAGCACGTTGCCAAAGGAAAACCCATGTTGCCGAGTATTAAAAACGGTTCGTATGTGTTCGACGGCAATATAGAAGAGTGCGAGCAGAAGGCATATATAGATTTTGCACGCGAGATAGACGATCATATCTCCCAAAAGTACCAAAATCTTGCCAGCCGTACAATTGCGGCAAGGGAAGATTCCGTGGAGAAGCTTTTGCGCGTTTCGAACGGGTTCGATGCACACACGTGTATGCAACGCTCTTATATTTACGTGTTTCTTAATGCCGAAACGCAAAGCGGAGTGCCCGTTGAGCTGTTCAAGGCGTTTGGCGGTATAGGCGGTTTTAAGAATAATTTTACCGACCCGAAATTGCTTTATGCCCAAATAGACGAGCTATACGAGCGTTTGATGCAAAAACGCGAGGGCGTTTATGCCGACGCAGGCGAGAAGACGGTAGTTCTCGGCGGTATGATGACGGGCATGCTTGCGCATGAGGCGGTTGGACACACAGTCGAAGCCGATCTTGTTTTGGGCGGCAGTGTTGCAGGGCCCAATCTCGGCAAGCAAGTGGCGAGCGAGAAAGTAAGTCTTGTCGATTTTGCAAACACCGCGTTCGGGAAAGAGGCACCGTTGCCGATATACGTCGATGACGAGGGCGTAGAGGCTGTAGATGCAAAGATAATCGAAAACGGCATACTTGTAGGCTATATGAACAACCGTGAAACGGCGCAGAGGTTTGATATGCAGCCCTGCGGAAACGCACGCGCATGGGCGTTCTCCGACGAACCGCTTATACGTATGCGAAACACCGCCATACTTCCCGGTAACGATAAATTGGAGGATATTATTGCATCGGTCGATGACGGATATTATCTTATCGATTCGAGCAACGGACAGGCAGACACTACAGGTGAATTCATGTTCGGTGTTTCGATGGGTTACGAAATAAAGAACGGAAAATTGGGCAGAGCGTTGCTCGACACAACCATTTCGGGCGTTGCTTTTAGCATGCTCAAAACCGTCGATATGGTGTCAGACGAGGTAAGCTGGTCGAGCTCGGGTTTTTGCGGAAAGAAACAACCCATGCCCGTAGGAATGGGCGGTCCGGCATTGCGTTGCAAGGTAATGATAGGAGGTCGCTGATATGGAAAAGTATAAGAATATTGCAAAACGTATACTTGATACAGCCGTAAATAAAGGCGCCGACGTGGCTCATTGCTCGGTACGCGAGAGCGAAATGCGAGAATTTAACGTAGACGGCAACGAATTTTCGCTATTCAGAACGCTTTTTAACAGAATGGTTGCTATAACACTGTTTATCGACGGCAGGAAGGGTTCGGTTTCGATAAACCGTTTTGACGATGAATCGATAAACGAAGCTATCGAAAACTGTATTTCGGCAGCGCAAAGCGCAACGCCCGACACCGCGTGGGAGCTGGCAAAAGGTATTGGCGAAAAACGTTTTGTGCGCGGCGCACTGATACCCGACACCGAAAAGCTGTTTTTCCGCACGAAAGAGCTTTTAGACGATATAAACAAACGGCACCCTAAAATAATCGTCGAACAGATGATAGTGAAACACAATTCCGCACGAGGAGTTTATATGAGCACGACCGGCAACTGCTATACCTCCGAAAGCGGCAGATACGTTGCCGAGCTTATGTATTCGGCGCACGAGGGCGACAAAGCAACCTCGTTTTTTGGCAGTGACGTTATTGTTGCAGATCTTGACAAGCCTTTTATCGAATGCGCACTTATAGAACGCGAGCTTACGGATATCGAAAACCAGATTGAATCTGCCCCTATCGAGGGCAAATTTACCGGAACCGTTATTTTTACGCCCGGATGTCTTGTGGGTACGGTTTTTGGGAATATTTGCGAGAATTTCGCATCCGACAGCGTTCTTCTTGACGGAACATCGCTTTGGAAGGACAAATTGGGACAAAAGGTTGCCGACGAAAGACTGAATATTGCATTTAAACCGAGCGACAAACGTATAGTCAACGGCGAGGTTTATACCGGAGAGGGATTTATATCCGAGGATTTCGATTTTATAAAAGACGGGAAACTGCAAAGCTTTCTTTTATCGCAATATGTTGCCAACAAAACAGGAAACGAGCGCGCTAAAAACACGTCGTTTTCTATGGTTATAGAAGCAGGCGACACTCCGCTTGAGCAGATGATAAAATCTATCGACAAAGGTGTTATTATCGGCAGATTTTCGGGCGGAAGTCCCGGCACTAACGGAGAATTTTCGGGCGTTGCCAAGAACGGATTTATTATCGAAAACGGCAGGCTCGGCAAGGCACTCAGCGAAACCATGATAAGCGGTAATTTGGCTGATATGCTTAATAATCTTGTGAGCATCAGCAGAGAAACTCTCGTTGACGGAAGTGTTGTTGCTCCTTATATGGCTTTTGACGGTATAACCGTCTCGGGGAAATAAGTATGAAAAAAAGAATTATTTGTTTATTAACGGCGATGCTTTTCTGCATCTGCCTTACGTCCTGCAATAATGACCTTGACGTTGTTACCGACGTAAAATATTCGGTATACGAAAACGACGGCAGCGACATGATAAGTTTTTATATGACCAGCGACATAGACCCTTACGGCATATGGGAATACACGATAGGCGACAGCGATATTTTCGAGGTGTTCCATACCAGCGACGAAACGAAAGAGTATGGCAACTTGTTTGAGAAACGCGAAGCATCCTACCGCACACTTATACTCAAACCCAAATCCGAAGGAAAAGCCACGGTGTCCTTTTCGCTTACATCGTCAGAAGAAACCCGAGAATACAATATCGAAGTAACAAAAGACGCATCGGGAATATTGCGTATAAAGATAGTTGAATAATACAATAACTGAGAGAATCGGGGATTATTCCGGTTCTCTTTTGTTATAATAATTATGTTATTGTATGCGACAGCTATTGATTTTTGGAGAAGCGTGTGATATAATACAATAGATTTTCTATATGAGCGTTTTTTGGTGAATTTTGCCTTCTTTTTGAGTCTGTTCGGCAAAAACCAAACGAGTATAAGATTATCCTGCCGCCGCATAAAATGGTTAGAAACCGTCGTTGCGGTGTAAAACACAAACCTCTTATTATTACGAGGCAAACAACATGAAAAACATATCTGTTATCATTCCTGCTTACAAACCGGATGACAAGCTGTTGACCACAATAGACGATATAATCAAATTCGGATTCGACGACATCATAGTCGTAGATGACGGCGGCGGTGCGGAATTTGACGGCATCTTTGAGCAGGTCACCGCAATTCCCGAATGCACACTGTTGCGTCATGCCGTAAACCGCGGCAAGGGTGCCGCATTGAAGACGGCGATGAACTTCTTTATGGAAGAACGCACCGACAAAATAGGTGTGGTTACCGTAGATGCAGACGGTCAGCATTTGGCAAAAGATATATACGCGGTTTGCCAAGCCATGGAGAAAAGCAACCATATAGTTTTGGGTTGCCGCGATTTTTCGGGACCTCAGGTACCATGGAAAAGCAAAAGCGGAAACCGCATAACGATAGGAATAGTACGCCTGTTCTTCGGAATGAAGGTGAGTGATACACAGACCGGACTTAGGGCGTTCCCGAAGGATGTTATTCCCGAGATGCTTGCTATCGAAGGCGACAGGTACGAATATGAAACACACATGCTGTTCCATATGAGCAACAAAAAACTTCCGTTTGAGGAAGTGAAGATAGAAACCGTTTATATCGAAGAAAACCGTGCATCTCACTTCCGCGCAGTGCGGGACAGTCTTCGCATATATTCGCTTATATTAAAATACCTTCTCAGTTCGGTCGCCGCCGCGGTTGTAGATTCCTTGGCGTTTTATCTGTTCAAGCAATTTTCGCTGTTGGATTTTCTGCCGTTTCCGCCGACGTTCGGCGCGGCTTTTCTCGCAAGAGCGATATCCTCCTTGGTGAATTATCTTATCAATGCTAAGGCGGTTTTCGGCGACAGCGTCAACAAAAAGACCATATTACGGTACTATCTTTTAATGATCGTTCAGATAAGTATATCCGCTTTGATAGTATTCTCGCTGGAAAAGATCCTCAAAATCGATTCCGCAGTATTATCAACCTTGATAAAAGTGATTACCGATATAGTTCTATTTTTCTTTAGTTTTCGGATTCAACACAAATGGGTCTTTAATCGAAAGGATAATGTACAATGAGAAAGAGGAAACAATCAAAAAAGATCTTCAACATTGCATACATCGGATACGTTGCGGTGTTGGTGGTTCTTATAATCATTTGCGCATTCGGAGTAAGAAACGTACTGAAAGAGTACGAGGCTAACCAGCCCGAATATCAGGCAAAAGCCGCAATGGAGCAGTTGGTTGCCGATGCAAGCTCTGCCGATGCGTTTTGGGAAAAGTATTCACTGCCCGAAACCTCCGAAAACATTTATGAGAAAAATGTTGATGTAAAGAGCAAGTATATTAAACTTTATACAGACGGCGAATTGAATTATACCGTAAAGAGCGGCACATATCCCGAAAACGAAATGAGATACCTTATCCGCAACGACAAAACCGAGTTGGCGGAGGTTGTTCTTAAATCCGAGGGCGATATTATCACAAAGCTTGCCGTATTCAATTCCAGAGTTTGGAATATAGAATCGATCAATCCCATTTTCGGTCCGCAGGAATACAGCCTGCAGATACCCGACCGTTTTACCGTATCCGCCAACGGCATACCCTTGTCGGCAGAGGAAGGTGCGGCTGACGAAAACGGGCTTGTAAAATACACCGTTTCGGGCGTATTTATGGAGCCGACTTTTGATATCAGCGACGGCAACGGAAACAATGTGTCTTATGTTGTTAAAAACTACAGGGTTATACCCGAGTATTACGATTATACTCTTACCATTCCCAATACACTTACGGTAAAGGTTAACGGCACTGTTGACGAAGGCACCGCACGCGAAAACAATCTTGTTTTCCATGAGATCCGTTCTCTGCAAAAACCCGACGTCGTTATTACCGATATGTTCGGTAACAGCGTTTCTTACGAGGGCAAGGGACTTGATCTGACATATATGACTATCCTCGCTCCCGACAGTTTTTCGGTCAAATACAAAGGCGGCGAACTCCCCGAGGGCGTATCTAAAACCCTTGTAAATCCCGATTTTGAATCTCTTGTCGGTTTGGTAGACGGTTTGCCGAATCAGGTCGAATATAATATAGCTATTCTTGAAAAGGACGCCGATATAGCGGTTTATGACTCTAACGGAAATACCGTTGAGCTTGATGCAAACGAAAAATCTCACAATCTTATGAACGTCGAGGTTCTTCAGGAGGTGCCTGCCGAGATCGCGGCGGAAATCAACGTTTTGGAGGTTGCGCAGAACTGGAGTCTTTATATGAGTAACGACTTTAGCTTTGCCAATATCTCCAAATTGATGTTGCCGAACTCCAAGCAGTACAAGGTTGCAAAAGATTATTCTACCAGTATAGACAGAACCTTCTTCTCGAATCACATTTTGTTGGATCCCGCTTTTACCGAAAATAAGGTAAGCAATTTCACATGGATAACCGAAGATAGTTTTTCGGTACAGGTAAGTTTTGTAAAGCACATGAAGCTTACAAGAACCGGTCAGTTTAAGGATGATGCTATGAACGACCGTTTCTACTTTGTTCGCAGCAACGGCAAATGGTTGCTTGCCGCGTTGAAGGAGGTAGTAGTTGATGGACAATAATTTGAATAACAACGGTAATACCCAAAACCGCACCGCCAAAAAGGCGTCCGGAAACAAAAAGTCCAAATCAAACGGTGTTGAAATGGCAAAAAAGGTGGGCAAGATATTGCTCAAAGTCGGCGCATTCGTAGGCACCTTCCTTGTTGCAGTTGTTATTGTTTTGGCAATAGCGATCAAGATGATATGCTCGGATGCTTTCCCCTCTGCACAGCAGATGTTTGTAACCACTGTTTTGGAAACAGGTCAGTTCAAATTTCTTGCTTCGATCTTCCTCTCTTCCGAAGAGATTCAGGAAATTGTTGACCGCAACTCCATGAAAGAACTTAATGCCGAGGTAGACACCGATCTTATACAGATCGGCGGTTCGGGCAACATTGATATCGGCGGCAGCGGCTCGGGCGAGCAAAAGGATATTGAGGTTATAGAGGTCAGCGGTGCAACATACACCGGCACCCTGATGATAGTAAAAGACCCCTCCAGAGTTACCCTTGCGTCGATCTATCCTTGGAGAGCAAACGGTATAACCTTGGATGAACTTGTCAACTCAAACGGCGCTATCGCAGGTATAAACGGCGGTCTTTATGATTCTAACAACAACACGGGCGGCAGACCTTACGGTGTTCTTGTTTCCAACGGCGAAATACAGCATAACAGACCGACAGAGTGGCCGGGTTTGGTTATGGTAGGATTCACCGAGGATAATATTTTGCAGATCATCGATGTTTCCAAAATGACATCGGCACAGTGCGAACAGCTTATTAAAGATAAGAAGATCCGCGACGCCGTTACCTTCCAAGAGGAATCAAGCGATGCCAACAACCATTTCGTTCAGCTTATAATCAACAACGAAGTACGCGAAATGAACGGCATGGGCAGCGGCTTGAACCCCCGTACCGCCATCGGTCAGCGTGCCGACGGTGCAGTGCTTCTGTTTGTAACCGACGGGCGCGGCAAATCGGGACACCTTGGTGCCTCCAGCGGCGACCTTATCTCGGTTATGCAACAGTACGGCGCGGTTAACGCTGCTAACCTCGACGGCGGCAGTTCCTCTTGTATGTACTACAACGGCGAGTATCTCAAGAGCAGTGTTACCTTCTATTACGAAAACTCCTCTTGGCGTCTGCCTGCGGGCTTTATTGTAAAATAAACAAAATTCATGCTTCCCGAAACTTTTTCGGGAAGCATTTTTTTGACTTGATATTTAGCTATAAAAAGAACCTGCTTTGTTAGCTTTAACAAAGCAGGTTTGTGTTTTTTTGTCAGCGTCTTTTCTTTCTGTCGCGCTCTCTGCCACGGTTAAGACGGGCCAATTTCTCGTCGCTTGCCGTTTTGAAAGAAGAAAGCATGGTCTCAAAATCGGTCGAATTACGCTCTTGACGGGGCGCGTGACGCTCGTTATGCTCTTTTCGTTTGGTTGTATCACCGATAAGCGATAGCGCCAGTTTGTTGTTCTCGTTAGAGATTACAGTTGCTGTCACACTGTCGCCTTTTTTAATAAAAGTACGGATATCCGAAATAAAATCGCGCGAGAGCTTGGAAATATGGATCATCCCGATGCTGCCGTCCTCAAGACGCACAAACGCCCCGTAGTCGGTCACTCCGCTAACCGTTCCGACAACGGTATCGCCCACCGAATATGCCATATACAATAACCCCCGAATTATCCTGCGATATTATTCTTGAATATTATCTCATTCGGTTTGCGGTAACCGCGTTCTCTGGCGATACGCTCGATAAACTCGTCATCCACGGGAGTGGCAATACGAAGTTCAAGCTCATCAATGGCATCCTGCCTATCCTGAACCTGCTCGACAAGCGTGTCGCGCTGATTACGGAGATCATTCATCTGCACCTGCAGATTGATTACCGAAACGAAAAGAAATATAAATATACATATAAATGCTGCTCTGATTATAAGGTTAGCACGCATCGGTTTTTTCTGTGTCATTTTCTTCTTCCTTTCGTTTCAACTTCATAAATAATCTTGCATCCGCGAGAGCGCGTTTGCAATAAACAGATGTATATATACGGCACGAGATATGTTTGCAAACACCTATCACGCGCATTTTTATCGAATTCATTATTCTGCAAGCCATTGTTATGAATTTGAGCATAAGCGACATAACAAAGCGGCTCACTGTAAAGCGCCAGATCAAAAAGCCTATCAAAACAAAAACAAATGAATAGGCGCGCATCCTGCCATATGACAGATTAAAAAACAGAACAGACATGCAAACGGCGGATATAACACAAAACGCAAAATCGCAAAAAAACAGCAACACTGCATTTTGTTTACGACGCAGTCTGAACAGACGAAAAACATCGTACACCGCGCACAGGAACGCGCCCAAGGCTACAGACCAAAGCGCGAGTGCCGATTGAAGCAAATACTGCCCCTGCACTTATTTACCGCCCGAAAAGCCCAAAACGCTTTTTGCGCGGGGTTTCGTCGAAATAGACGATCGCAGTAATATTACCGTTGACCGTCAGTTCTCCGTTTTCTATAGAAAGATTTTTGATAGACAAGCCGTCGCCGCTGATATTCAAAACCGAATCTCCGACAGACAAACTGACAAGAGTTTCGTCAAAACTCAAAACATCGTCAACTGCGGTAACCGCCAGGCTCGACTTCGAATCGAGCGTCAGCATATGCTTTCTTGAATTCATAACCCGTTCCTCCGTTTACATATTTGATAATATGACGGAGGAGCGAAAATTATTCCAAAACCTCGTACATTTCTGCCGCTTCTGCCTTGCGCGTGGATTCTGCGATCGAAACAACGCGGAATTTGGTGGCACGGCTGCCGTAACGAACCTCTATAACGTCGCCGATCTTAACGTCGTACGACGGTTTTACAACCTTGCCGTTTACCGAAACAAGGTTTTCGCCGCATGCCTCGTTGGCAACGGTACGGCGTTTTATTATGCGTGAAACCTTAAGATACTTATCTAATCTCATAATCAATCCGGTTATACCAACAAGGCAGGGGGTTACCCTGCCTTGCTAAAAAAGTTCTTATTTGTTGACAGCGTCCTTAAGATCTTTGCCTGCAACGAATGCGGGAGCCTTGGATGCAGGGATGGTGATGGTTTCCTTAGTCTTGGGGTTACGGCCGACTCTTTCAGCTCTTTCCTTTACTTTGAAGGAACCGAAGCCTGCGATCTGAACCTTGCCGCCGGTAGCGAGTTCGGTTTCGATAGCCTTGAACATTGCGTTAACAGCTGCTTCAGCATCTTTCTTCTTAAGATTAGCGTTAGTTGCTACAAATTCTACGAGAGTGGACTTGTTCATAATTAATCATTTCCTTTCAAAACATTTTACTGATGATATTATATCACCATTCTTCCCTATTCGCAAGGGTTTTTTGCACATTTTCGGTAAAATATCGTTTTTTATGACGATTTTTTGTCAATTTTTCTTCGCTTCCTGCCAAAACTGCTCTTTTTCTTCACGCGTGGACTCTGTTACCGTCTTTCCCGAGGCAGTGCAAAGCTCCTCTACACGCTCAAAACGCGTCAAAAATTTCTCGTTCGCGTTATAAAGCGCCTGCTCGGAATCTACACCCGCAAGCCTTGCGGCGTTTACGATCGAGAGCAGAAGGTCGCCGAATTCCTCTTCGATCTGCGCCTTATCACCGCTTGCCAGCGCCTCGTTCACCTCAGAAGCTTCCTCGAAAACCTTTTCCATTGCTTCGGCGGCATTATCAAAATCAAATCCGAATTTTCTTGCCTTTTTGCCGAGTTTATCGGCGCGCATAAGCGCAGGCATCGACGGCGATATCGAGCGCAAAACCTCGGTGTCGCTCTGCTGTTTTTTGGTTTCGCGTTTTATCTTATCCCAGTTAGCCAGCACGGTTTCGGTACCGCTGACCACTACTTCGCCAAACACGTGAGGATGACGGACGATGAGTTTTTTGGAAACATCGTTACAAACGTCGTTTATATTGAATTCGCCATCGCATTCGGCAATGTTCGAATGGAAAACCACCTGCAGAAGAACGTCTCCCAATTCCTCTCGCATCATTTCGGGATTATCTTTATCTATCCCCTCGATAAGCTCATAGGTTTCTTCCAACAGATCGCGACGGATACTCTTGTGTGTCTGCTCTGCATCCCATGGGCATCCGCCGGGCGCACGCAGGATTTTTATTATTTCGACAAGGTCATTAAATCCGTACTCTTTTTTTGCTAAAAGTTCTTCTTTTGACATGGCAATTACTACTCCGAGATTTTTTCTTCGGCCTTTATCCAACCCAATTTTATAAGTTTATCCGCAAGCTTATTGCCCATCGGCAACAGCCTTACCTCGTCTTCCTTTATGGTGCGTAACACAAGCACCGAAACAGCATAGGCAACAACAAGGGCGATGCCAGAAATAAGCAATATCACAAGCGATGCCGCTCTTGTATCAATGGAACCGCCTACAAGCGTATTCCACAATGCTTTCGCGCCTATATATGCTCCGTATGTAACAGCAGCCGAAATAACACCGCAAATCAGCGGTCTTGCGAACATTCCGCTGAGTTTAAGACGCACATCACAATACTTACGCAGGAACCATATATCCATGAGCATAACGATACAGTAACATATTACCGAGCTTATCGGTGCACCGTATATACCGAACGGGCTGTAAAGCAACCCTATCTCCGACGCGGTAAGCACCGAAATACCGATAAGCACCGCAATAAACGGCAGATGCGGTTTTCCGTATGCATTCAAAAGCGAATTGCAGGTAGAAACTATCGAAATAAAGAACACTGCAAACGCAAGAATCGCAAGCGAAACCGAAGCCGCATCCAGCAACACAAGCTCGCTTCCGTCTGCCATAAGCATTGCTTCCGACCACTTATCTGCGCCGTAAAGCAGTGCAATACAATGTCTGCCCGTGACCAGCAAAAATACACCGCAGGGTACTGCGATTATGCCCGATATCCTTATCGCCTGCTCTGTGAGATGTGCCGCGCGTCGGGTCTTTTTTACCGAAAGCGCGCCCGAAATAGCAGGCAAAATGCTGGTTGCTATCGGGAACACTAAGGTTGCAGGCAAAAGGTCGTATATAGGTACCGAAAGTCCGGTATATGCCGAAAACAATTTTTCCGCCGCCGATGCGCTCTCGCCCGAATCCACCAGACAATTGACAATTATCAATGTGTCAAGGAACTGCGAAAAATACAGTGCCGCGGCGGTTAGTGTAACCGGAAGAGCAACGAGAACTATCAGGTTTAAGAGTTTTTTATCATTCTCTACACTGTTATCGCTGTCGTTCGGCTTGCTTTTTTTGGAAAATTTACGATATATAAGTATATAAATCGTTGCGAAAAAGGTGCCGACGGTAACACCGCTGATAGCGCACGCCGCCTGAACCGCAACGCTCGCGCCCAT
>JAZTZF010000131.1:0-1847 GCA_045637325.1 Eubacteriales bacterium
ATGCCTGACTGTATTGCAAGGGATTGTATAAGCAAATCGACCGCGGCAAAAGGTAAAACGCGCTATAAGGGTAAGATGTGGAATACTTCTCCGCCCAAAACGCCTGAAATTTGGGAAGAAGTGTGTTATCAATACACAAAACATATTG
Organism: Eubacteriales bacterium; assembly: GCA_045637325.1. Taxonomy (GTDB): domain Bacteria; phylum Bacillota; class Clostridia; order Oscillospirales; family CAG-382; genus Coliplasma. The sequence continues at coordinate 149 of JAZTZF010000131.1, forward strand.
TGGAACGCTATGGCATCGAAAGGGTATCCAAATGGTATTGCCATTGCTTTAACGAATCGGATATATCGATGTTTTTCATGGGCTCGTTGCCTTGGGAAGCTTTGGAAGAGCGTGTTTCGGAATATTATTCGATGTACAAAGGCTTTGTCAACGGCGTTCGCCGTGTTTCTAAAGAAATCCCCGTCGGTGGACCTGCATTGGCGAACCGTGAAGACTTTCTGGAAGCGTTTTTACAGCGTGTTAAAGCCGAAAAGATAGAACTCGATTTTATTTCCCTGCATTACTATGGCGCAGAGCCTGAAGAATTGAATGAAGGGGTAAAAGAGTTCGGTGTTTCAAATATTCTCGATAAGCATCGGGCAAAGATGAAAATAATCGAAAAGTGCGGATTTGGCGATATGCCGATCATTATTGACGAATGGGGCGCGGCTTCGCACGGATTTTTTAATAAAGAAGAGTGCCCTATGCTGATGTTCCGTGAAACGGAAAAATATTCAGCGTATTATACTCGCCTAATTCATGATATTATCTATTCCGAACTTGAATTGCAGGAGTTGATGATTTGTCTTTCAGGACAACATGAAATGACGGAAGATTTCAGCGGTTTTAGAAATTTCTTCACCTTGAATTTTATACAAAAACCTATTTATAACACATATATTTTGGCGTCGAAGTTGGGACAAAATCTGCTCAAAGCGGAATGTGCCGATGCGAACCTTTCCGTCGTTCCTACAAAAAACGGCAATGGGAACTATTCAATACTGCTTTGCTATGCGGCAGAAAATTTCGCCGACGACATAGCAGATCGAGAAGAGATTATCGAATTTGAAGAAGATATAAAAAATAAGACGCTAACCGTTTGGGCGATTGATAAAGAGCATACAAACCCTTATCGGCTGTATCAAAAAATGGGTTGGACGGATTTAAGCCAAGAACAAATTAAAATTTTAAGGGAAGAAGGAAAATTGAAGCCTATCAGCAGAACGATGGGCAATAGCTGCGTAGAGCTTTCTCTTTCCGCAAATTCTACTTTCTTGATTACGGTTGAATAACAAAAAAGGAAACATAAAGATGATTAAATTGAATAACAGAGAAGATATTATCGCATTAACGCCGCTTTGGAAAGGCGAACGCTTTGAAGACGGCAGACCCAAAGTTCCGCAAAAATACTTGGACGAAATGCGGAAGATGACCTTGGAAGAATTGTGGAAGCCCATCTTTTTGAAAGGCTATATCACGCAGTTTGAAGGAGATTTGAAAACGTTGCATGATGACGGAAGAAAGCTTATCGGTCGTGCGGTTACTTGCTCATTCGTACCTACCCGCCCCGATTTACACGACGTTATGTTCGGCGTGGCCGCGTCGGAAGGAAGAAAGGGAAATTACAATCAATGGGTTGTGGACAGCCTTGTAGAAGGCGACGTTGTCGTTGCGGATATGTACGATAAAATCTTCAAGGGTACTTTCCTTGGCGGTAACTTGACAACGGCAATCCGTACGAGAACGAAAACGGGCGGCGGCGTGATTTGGGGCGGTATTCGCGACGTGGAGCAAATGAAACAAGTGCCCGACGTGCAGGTGTATTATCGCGGTATCGATCCTACGCCCATTCGCGAATTCGTAATGAAGGATTTCAATAATATTACCCGCATCGGCAAGGCGACGGTTTTGCCTGGCGATATCGTTTACGGTGCAGGGG
>JAZTZF010000132.1:0-1696 GCA_045637325.1 Eubacteriales bacterium
GGGGCTTGCCGCATTGCGCTGTGTTGCGGCAGAGCGAACAATTCCAACAAGCTGACTTGCGGGAACGGGCTTTAAAAAGAAATAGCTTACCCGACTTGCCGCCATTTCGCCCATTATGGTCGGGCTGGCATAGTCCGAAAGCATAACAGTTCCCGGCGCCGTTGCGCCAAGTTTTTCGCCAATCTCGCGAACAACGGAAAAACCGTCCAGCTCCGGCAAAACTGCCTCCGTTACCAAAACGTCGGGTCGGCATTTTAAAACCTCGCTGACTGTTTCCGTTCCGCTTCCCGCACTTCCCAAAACAACGATACCTTCTCCCCCCGAAAGCAAGCGGGCGGTTGCCGCCCTTGTTTCGGGATTGCTGTCTGCCACAAAAACGGTAACCGTACCGATGGGTCTTGTCATTTTTTCTTCCTCCCTGTTTTCTTTGAAATATGTATTTCAGACGCGGTCTTCGTCACACCGCTAAAATGCACTTCGATTTTGCATATTTTGGCGGCATGTTCCCTTCCTCTATATAATACTTCATCCAAGGCGCGAAACGGGAAGCTCTTTGTCACGGAATCAAGTTTTTGCTTTTTTAGTATCTCTATCCCTTGTTTTTGTTGTTATCTTCTCTGTTATGTCGAATTTTAGCAGAATAACACAAAGTTTGTCGCACCAAGGCAATCTCCTTGGAGAGAGCCTTGGTGCGGCGTATTTTCTAAAGGTAACCCGTTATATTTTCAGTTACCCCATATGGAATTCAGCGAATTGATCTCTATGTTTTTCAGGTTTATTTTTCTGTCTGCCCGAATTGTCAGATACGGAAGATTAAAATCGCTTACCGTATCGTTGTTCAGGCGCGACATAAATATTTTTCCGCCGTCGGCAAAGACTTCGATACTGCATTTGTCAACAAGAAGTGTAACGTCAAATCCGCTTCGGGTAACAGAGATTGGCGCGGTGCAATCCCCGATGCTGAATTTATTGTTTTCAAAGTCGAAACAAATACTTCTGCCGAACACGCAAACAGTCATCACTCCGCTTTCGGCGCATTCGCCTTTGAGCTTCACAAGCTGTGCCGAGCACTGCAAGGTCTCGGAAAACTCCGCTTCGGGTTCAATGGCAATGTTTTCGAAGGTTTTGCCGTTATTGCAGATGCCTTTTATCTCTTCAACAGGATTTGCTTCCAGATAATAACGTTCCTCGTATTTGCCCAGCGTCAGCTCCATCGGTATGCCCATTTGTCCGTTAAAATTAAACGGCGGCAAGCCCCATCTGTCCCAAACCATTCTTACGATTCGGTTATTCGGCAGATTGTTGAAAGACTGTCCCGCGTAGCCCGAATTGCCGTAGTGCAGCGAAAACTCCGATTGACAGGCAACAAATTTTCCGTTATCGAAGTTTCCGACCAAATATCTGTCGTGTGCGCCGATTATAACCCAACGGCGATTTCCCTCGCTGTCATAAATGGGGAAAATATCCGGACATTCGTTATCCCCATCCAGACGTATCTGCTGCAATTCCGCCCAGTTTATCAGATCGTTCGACTTGAAAATACAGTATATATCCTCTGCCAAATAGAAGATCATGATATAACAGTCAAGTTCCTCGCAGAAAACGACCTTTGGATCACGGTTCTCTCCCCTGATGTGCGGCACGGCGGGCTTATCCATATACCGCCTGATCGTTTTGAAATTGTCGGTAGAATAGG
>JAZTZF010000133.1:0-1929 GCA_045637325.1 Eubacteriales bacterium
TTACAATTTTATCCTGCCTGCCGTTTTTTGTCGGATACGAGAAAAAACGGCATGATACTAAAGAACTTGTGCTGATTGCCGCGATGGTTGCACTTTCGGTGCTGGGCAGAATCGTGTTTACGCCGATTCCTGCATTCAAACCAATAACCGCGATTGTGGTCATAACTGCTATCTGCTTCGGCGGCGAGGCAGGCTTTATGACAGGTGCGCTTTCTGCGGTAATATCCAACTTTTCTTTCGGTCAGGGGCCGTGGACGCCGTTTCAGATGTTCAGTTGGGGCATAATCGGCTTGATAGCAGGTCTTATATCCGAGCCGTTAAAACGAAGCAAAATAGTTTTGATAATCTATGCGGCATTTTCGGGATTGATGTATTCGGTGTTAATGGATGTCTGGTCGGTGCTTTGGGCAGACGGATATTTCAATATTTCAAGGTATTTGTCTGTGATGATAACCGCCGCACCGTTTACGATCATCTATGCTGTGTCGAATGTGGTTTTTATGCTTTTGTTTTCGAAACCGATAATTAAAATATTAGAACGAATAAAAATAAAATACGGATTACAATAAAGGAACACAAAAATGGAAAGAGTAGATAATAAAATAAAAAAAATACTGATAACAAAAGAAGAAATCGAAGCGAAAGTACATAGCATAGGAAAAGAGATCGCGGCTTCGTACGACGGACGCCCGATTTTGCTCGTAAGTATTTTAAAAGGCGCATTCGTTTTCATGGCAGACCTCTGCCGCGCAATAGATGCACCTTGCGAAATAGCATTTATGTGTGCCAAAAGCTATTATAACGGCACAGAATCTGCCGGCAAAGTAAATATTACAATGGATATCGAGCAGGATATCACCAAATATCATGTGATCATCGTTGAGGATATAATCGACACAGGTCGCACACTGAGCGATGTTGTAAAACTGCTCAAATCACGCAATCCCCTTTCACTAAAGGTGGTTACATTGTTGGATAAACCGTCAAGAAGGGTAGTTGATTTCAAAGCAGACGTGTCGCTGTTTACCATTCCCGACTATTTCGTAATCGGATACGGTCTCGATTGCGGCGAGCAATACCGTAATTTGCCTTATATAGCAGAGTATAACAGCGAAAGGTGATGTACAATATAGAGGGCGAGATCGCGGAACTAATAATCGTATATTATAGAATAACTATTAACGGCGATTCTTTAAATTCCATAGAGATAAAAACAAAAAGCACCCCACGGGGTGCTTTTTGTTTTGGTGCGGATGAAGGGACTTGAACCCACACGGTATTGCTACCACTAGAACCTGAATCTAGCGCGTCTGCCGATTCCGCCACATCCGCAAATTCCAAACACAAATTCCGTTTTGTTAGAATTTTGTTAGAAAAAGCTAAAATATTGAATTGAAAATGAGTTGTAACCAACGGCTCGAAAAATCCGAAACCGATTGACCTGCAAGGGAAAACGGATGATTGGTAGGGAATAAAAGTTGAACTCTCACGCGTTAGAACCTGAATCTAGCGCGTCTGCCGATTCCGCCACATCCGCATTAATCCTCTATTTTTACACGGCGAGGCGGCCGAGCGAGAGCATAGCGCTTATTCTCGAATACGGTTCAAAGAACCGAAAAATATTCTACCCTATATTCCTGTTTTTGTCAAGAGAAAAATAATCAAAGCGACTTAAAATATGGTGGAATAGGGAAGATATCCGAAAAAGTGTCGGAGCATTTTGTCAATATCGGATGAATCGTGATACCCGACTCTTCGCTCAAACGGTTTTCCGTCTTCGAAAATTATCATTGTCGGGATATTAAAAACCTCATACTCGGAGAAAATATCCGGCACCGCGTCATAGTCAACTATTCCGGTTTTAAGAGTACCGTCGAGCTTTTCTCCGTACCATTTTAGCTGATCGAAAAGTATTCTGCTGTCAGCGTC
>JAZTZF010000134.1:0-2280 GCA_045637325.1 Eubacteriales bacterium
TGTTTTGCTCCGCGATTCCGGCATTAATAAACTGGTTGGGAAGTGCCTCCCAAAAGGGTTTTAACACCCCGAATCCCAGGTCGCCCGTGATCAAGTTGACATTAGGATCGTTTTGGGCAAGCTCAATGAGTGTTTTTACAAATGTATCTCTCATTATTATACCTCCAAATCGATCCAAGTGGGTTTATAGGTTTCGGACATAGTGTGATGAATGTCCGAGTTGATCTCATTTTCATTCGGCAAAGAAGGATTTTCTATGCCGTTAGGCGTATAAATATCGATAACGCCTTCGGGTTTGATCTCGTGCAAAGCGTTAACGGCACAGTCATATTCCCAGCCGTCATGCGGAAAACGGTAATGCCAGAGAATATCCCTTTCCATAAACGGTATTCCCTTACCTTTAACTGTTTCTGCAACAATTGCGGTGGGTTTGTTATTGTTGTTTGCGGAAAGCGCGTTTTTGAGCGCGTCGTGGTCGTGCCCGTCAACTACTATGGCGTTCCAACCGAAAGAAGTCCATTTGTCGGAAAGAGGACCTGAATTTAGGGTGTATTCGCAGTAATCAAGACTTTGCATTTTGTTGTTGTCGACAATAGCAACAAGGTTATCCAGTTTGAAGTGCGCCGCAAACTGTGCCGCCTCCCAAACCGAGCCCTCATTGCACTCACCGTCGCCCAATACGACGAAAACACGATGTTTTTTGCCGTCTTGCTTGGCGGCTAAAGCCATACCGGCACCTGCCGATAAGCCGTGACCTAAAGAACCTGTCGAAAAATCCACGCCGGGCAAATGGTGCGAAACATGTCCGGAAAGCCTGCTGCCGTTTTGATAATGGGTTTTTAGTTCATCAACGGCAAAAAAACCCGATTCAGCAAGCGCGGCATATACCGAACCGCCCGCGTGGCCTTTGCTTAATATAAATCGGTCGCGTTTGTCCCATTTGGGATCGGTACTGTCGTAATTAAGAACATCGGAATACAGGACTGCCATTATATCGGCAACAGAAAGAATGGCGCCGATATGGCTACCGCCCGAAAGATGTGTCATTTCTATTCCGTGGCGTCTGATCAGCCACGCCAAATCTTTACTGTTCATAATTAATCCTCATGTAATTATTTTGTTTGAACGCCGATAAGAAGATCCATAAATTTGCAATGCATGAATTTTAGTTTCTTATATACTTCTACAATTAGTATGGGAACGAAGAATCCCGAAATGCAGAGTATAATGATAATCGTGTTCATACCCATGCCCATTCTGCGTAACACTGCATCGAGGGTAGCCTGAACCGGCCAAGAGTATATGAAAATGTTAAAGTAATATTTTGACAGCTTTTCGAAAAACTTGCCCGAAACAAAGTGAGATATCAAAACGGCGAGATTCCAGAAACACCAAATTAGCGTCAGACCAACCAAGAAATTCAGGGCAGGATATTCACGCGCAGCGTAATTTGCGTAAGTATACAGGAAATATGATGCAGCTGCACCAACGCCGATATTTAGGATATTTTTCCACCAAGTGTTCCAGAATACCGGTTTTACAAGAGCAAGCAGAATGCCCATTGCGTAAAAAATTGCGTTTTGGCTAATGTCGTAGAGGGTATACAAATCGGTTTTTACGGGATAACAAGCAATTGCAAGCGAAATTAATAAACCGATTATAAGTCCTTGCTTAAAAATGCCGCTGTTGTTCTTAGCCTTTGCACGCCAGGCACCCCAATAAAGATCAAGTGCCAAGAACACGGGGATAAACCAAAAATGTCCCCAAACACCAATTCTCGGGTTGATAAAGGTGGTTTCGAAGAAATACTCAAAACTCAACTCAACAGCGTCGCTGGTGTCGCCCAACATGGATTTTGGAATATACGCCAAAATCGTCAGAACGAAATAAGGAACAAGGAATTTTTGCAGTTTTGTGGAAAGCCATTTGCTGTAGCCTATCTTTTCGACGCTTTTGGAGTGAACAATCAAATAACCGCCGATAAAGAAGTAAAACGGCATATGAAAAGTGTAAATGAATGTATTGAGATACCAATACCAGCTATGATACCAACTGCCGTCCAAAGGATGAGAATGGCCGAATATAACGAACAGAATGCCGATGAAATACGCAACGTTAACGTATGACATGCGTCCGTCGTTATTTAATTTTCCCTGCGGAGTAAATGATTTGAACATGGCGATATTATCCTCGTCAATTATTTTGGTTAGATAGAATCGTTGATTTCTTGCTTTTTCTTATCGACAATCTTTTGAACGTCTTCGGGCAATTTTTGCGAAC
>JAZTZF010000135.1:0-2561 GCA_045637325.1 Eubacteriales bacterium
AAGACAAAGTTGGTCTGCAACTCCTTGGCTCACAGAACGACATGGCTACGATCCGACTTGAAGAGTCCATATAATCGCAATGGTAGAAACCAAAACTGCCGTCGGGGTTAAAGGTATAGATCATCGTGTCGATATAATTACCGTTTCTGTAAGCGGTTACCCAATTGCCGATCAGGGTTGTCGAAAGCGTGTTCGGAATGGTGTCCCCCGTACCCACGCTGTTGTCGGGCGTACCGATGATTCCGCCTTGGTTATCGCTCTCGTCGGGCACAGTGTTTCCGCCGTTTTCAGAGGGGTTTTCGTTATTTATCGGCTCATAAACTATATTGACCCGTTTGCTGTAAATGTCCATTACCCATTTGTCGGAATTGCCGGAGTGTGTATTCTCGCCGATGAGCGTATTTTTGCCGTTCGTTGCCGTTTCGGCGGATGCAAAAGCACGTTCGGAAACGGTATCGTTGAATATTACAACGTGAATTTTTGTGGATTTTATGTTCGAGGGCAAATCGCAGGGCACCGAAATAATTCTTTCGCCCGCTTCAACAGCACCGCTGAATACGTCGCAGGTACCGTCGTATCTTAAGTTATTCTCGCTGACGAGATATGCGCTGAAGTTGTCGCCGTAGCCGACCGTAGAGTCGGGAGAGATACCGAAATCAATAAACAAGGTTTTTGTTCTGACATCATAATATGCGGTGTCGCCCAAATAACCTTTTACCGAAATGCCCGGCGACGATTCGTATTCGAAATTGTTCTCGGCAAAATCGTAATTTTTGTATTTCGAATCGCTGTATCTGAAAAGTTCGCCTTTTTCGAGAGTGCATATCTGACCGTCGCCGCTGGCTATGGCGATCGTTTGCACTCGGGCGGGTTCGGCATCGCGGTTCGGCTTTAATAGGAAAAGAGCAAGTACGGTTGCAATTGCGGCGATCAAAACGACCGCGCCTGCAACTATTGCCGCGATAACGACCGCGTTTCCCTCTGCCGAAGGATTGTTTTTGCTGTCGCTGCAATGTAATATCGCCAGTCTTTCGCAGAGCTTTTCGTACTCTGCCTTGCTGTTGACAGCTTCGGCGGTCTCGAGTTCGATCGCAACCTTAAACCAATACGCCGCTTTTGTAAGTGTTTCGAGCTTTTGCTCGTTTGTCTGACCGAGGCCGGAGCTTGCCTTTTGTTCATAAAGCTGTTTTAATACCCAAGGAGCATCGGAGTTTCCGAGCTTTGCGCTTTCTTCGAGAAGCGATATCTTTTCGTCCGTGGATTCGATATAAGAAGCATAATTGAACATCGCAGGATGATATTTTGCATCCGACGAGGCTTTTAGTAATTCGAGCGATTCTCCCTCAAAACGAACCTTTTCGCCCTTTAATTTAAGCGCGAGCGCATATTTTGCATAGGGGTTGCCGTTTTGCGAAAGCGTTTCGAGCTCTTCTTGGCTTTCGTTTCCGTTAAACCCGTTTTTTACCATAGAAAGTTCGGTATCGTTGGCTGCGAGTCTTATTTTGGCATAATCCTTTATCGCAGCTTCTTCATGCGCGCGGCTCTTAGCGACGATGGGCGCGGTACGATAAAGCGCAACGGTGTGCTTGTATTGCCATTTGAGAAGTATCACGGGGAAGAACAGCAAGTATATGCCCAAGGTGATCGGAGCAAAAAGCGCACAAAGCAGGTGTTTTACAAAAAGCTGACCGCCTCTGCCTTCGAATACAAGCGGACTTCCGCCGATAACCGTGTTTCTTGCTTTCCATTTCATAATACGTACGTTTGCCCACGGCACGGCAATACCGAGGGTAATAAGAGAAAGAAGATAAAGCACAAGATGATTCAAAAACCATCCGCCTGCACCTCCTGTAAATCTGCTTTCTACAGGGGAGCGATCGTCGGCATAAACGGTATGCTTTACTCTCCATTTTTCCATGCCGAGACCAAACCATATCGAATATATGCCGAGCGTGATTATCGTAAGGAACGCCCAAAGGATGTATTTTCCGAAAAGCTGTGCGCCGTTTCCGTTGAATTTAAGACGTCTGCCGTTAATAACGGTGTGCTTGACCTCCCAACGTGTCATCATGCACATTGCCCATGGATAGGCGATACCCAAAGTTATTGTTGTTATAATATTGGTGAGGATACGCCAACCGATCCATTGAAGCGTAGAGCCGTCAAAATAAGAACTCGTGCCGTTGACAGGCGCAGACGGTTCGTTGTTTCGGTTTTTGGTTGTAAGGATAACGATTGCCGCAATTATCGCGCCAATTACGAACAGCGCAGAAAGAATAACAATTACCTTCATTACACTGTACCTCCGAACTTTAATATATTATCAGTATAACAGAATTTTTCCGAAATGCAAGGAGATATACATAGATTATTCGAAACATGTCAACACTTTCGTCACAAATTAGATTTTTGACAATTAACTTTACAAAAGCACAAAAATATGATATTATAATAAAAATGGTACGAAAAACGGAGGATTTTTAACATGAAATGCCCTTCCTGCGGACAACTCGAGAGTAAGGTTATAGATTCGCGCCCCTCTTCGGACGGAAGCTCTATCC
>JAZTZF010000136.1:0-4547 GCA_045637325.1 Eubacteriales bacterium
ATCTGATGAAAGAAGTGAAAGATATATGTATATGGGCCCCGACAACGGCGGACAAATAATGAAAATTTCCAATTTTCATACGAATAAAATCAGCGAACACGCCAAGGCGCATAGAGTACGGACAATATTGCATTGCGACGCGAATTCCTTTTTCGCCTCGTGCGAAACTGTATTGCATCCCGAATATGCATTGGTTCCGATGGCGGTTTGCGGAAGCGCGGAGGACAGACACGGCATCGTACTTGCCAAAAACGAGTTGGCAAAAAAATACAATATCCGCACCGCCGAAACCATTTGGTCTGCAAAACAAAAATGTCCGCAACTGCTTATCGTGCGCCCGACGTACGGACTGTATGCCGAAATATCTCGCAAAATGAACAAGATATTTTACGATTATACCGATCTTGTCGAACCGTTTGGGATCGACGAAAGCTGGCTGGATGTTTCGGGCTCGCAAAAACTGTTCGGGAACGGTGTTGATATAGCCGATTCGATACGCGAGCGTATAAAGAATGAACTCGGAATAACCGTTTCGGTAGGCGTTTCGTTTAATAAGGTTTTTGCAAAATTGGGCAGTGATCTTAAGAAACCGAATGCGACGTCGGTAATACCTTATGACAGATTCGCCTCTATCGTTTGGCCGATGCCAGTGTCCGCACTTCTTTTTGTCGGTCCGTCTGTCGAAAAAACGCTTGCGCGGATAGGTATAAGGAGTATAGGCGACCTTGCCTGTTGTGACGAGAACTCGGTAAAAAATGCGCTTGGCAAAAACGGAGTTATGTTGCGCGAATTTGCGCTCGGACGCGACTATGCGGAGGTAACTCCGTTTGGATATGATCCCGAGCCGAAATCGGTATCCAACGGCATGACTTTTCGCTATAACCTTGTTACGCCGGAGGATGTTTCGTTTGCGGTTGCCTATCTTTCCATGTCGGTTGCAGAGCGGCTCCGCAAGCACGGCACGTGCTGTAAGAACGTGGCTGTAACTATTCGCTTTCCGGACCAGACGTCCATAAACCGTTCGGCAACACTTGATCATCCGACCTGTCTGTGGAACGAGATCTCGGATTCTGCACTGTCGCTTGTCAAGGCGAATACAAAAGCGGATAAAGAGATATATTCGGTTACCGTCCACGCCGAACGGCTAACAAACGGTAACGAATGCCTGTTCCAACAGTCCTTTTTCGAGGACGTTTGGGAAAAACGATATCGTAAGCTCTACTCGCTCGAAACGGCGGTTGATGCTATCCGTACCCGTTTCGGAAAAGGCTCCATAGGCATAGCTTCGGCGGTGAACAATCGGCTGATTTGAATTGTAGCGCAGAGTTAATAGTTGCGAACAAAATATCAAAGCAAAATATTGTTTTTGGTCACGGGTATACTAATTATACAGAACAAAAAATAGAATAAAATCCGATAAAAACCGCCGTAGGCGTTGCGGATTTGATTATTTTGTGGTATAATAATACGATTATTATCGCTATTGATTTATAAAGAGAATGAAAGGGAGGCGTATTGCAGGTGGAACGATTCGAACTGGTATCGGATTTTGCACCCACGGGCGACCAGCCGGAGGCAATTTCTGCGCTTGTAGACGGCATTAAAAACGGTAACCGCGACCAAACGTTGATAGGCGTAACAGGTTCGGGTAAGACCTTTACGATGGCGAACGTTATTGCGCGCGCAAACCGCCCTGCAATAATTCTCGAGCCGAACAAAACGCTTGCGGCACAGGTCTGCTCCGAAATGCGTGAGTTCTTTCCGAACAACGCCGTAGAGTTCTTTGTCAGTTATTACGACTATTATCAGCCCGAGGCATATGTTCCGGGCAAAGACGTTTATATAGAAAAGGATGCTGCAGTCAATGCCGAGATAGACAAACTGCGCCATTCTGCGACCAGTGCGCTTTTCGAGCGGCGCGACGTTATTATCGTGGCGTCGGTAAGCTGTATCTATTCGCTCGGCGATCCGTCGGAATATGCACAACAGGTGCTTTCTATAAGAAGAGGCGCTACTTTTGCGCGCGACGACGTAATAAAACGCCTTGTTGCCTTGCAGTACGGCAGAAGCGATATAGGATTCGAACGTAACAATTTCCGTGTGCGCGGCGATGTTTTGGACATTTTCCCGTCGAATACCGATACCGATGCCGTAAGGGTTGAATTTTTCGGTGACGAGGTTGACCGTATATGTAAGATAAACGTGGTTACGGGCGAGGCGGTTGCCGACATGTCGTATGTTGCAATATATCCCGCTTCGCACTATGTGACCTCGTCGGAAATGCGTAAAAAAGCGCTTGATGAGATAGTTTCGGAGCTGGATGAACGCATAGAATTTTTTGAGAAACAGAACAAATTTATAGAGGCACAGCGTATACGCGAGCGCACTATGTTCGATGTAGAGCAGATACGCGAAATAGGCTTTTGTTCGGGAGTGGAAAATTATTCGCGCGTGCTTTCGGGGCGTGAACCCGGAAGTGCTCCGTATACACTTTTGGACTATTTTCCGTCGGATTACCTTGTGTTTGTAGACGAAAGCCACGTTATGCTGCCGCAGATACGCGGTATGGCGGCAGGCGACAGGGCAAGGAAGAAAAATCTTATAGAATACGGCTTCCGTCTTCCGTCTGCATACGATAACCGTCCGCTTGTGTTTGATGAGTTTAACGAAAAACGCGGACAGACTATATACGTAAGCGCAACGCCGAAAGAATACGAGCGTTCACTGTCAACCCGTTTGGTAGAGCAGATCATTCGCCCCACAGGATTGTTGGATCCTGAGGTAGAGGTGCGCCCCACCAAAGGTCAGATAGACGATCTTGCCGGCGAGATACGTATACGCGCCGCAAAAAAAGAGCGCGTGCTCGTGACCACGCTTACCAAGAAAATGGCAGAGGATCTTACCGAATTTTTTGAGCTTTCGGGTATCCGTTGCAGATATATGCATTACGATATCGACACCATGGAGCGTATGGATATTTTGCGCGGTCTGCGCGCGGGCGAGTTTGACGTATTGGTTGGTATAAACCTATTGCGTGAGGGTCTGGACCTGCCCGAAGTTTCGTTGGTTGCAATACTTGATGCCGATAAAGAGGGCTTTTTGCGAAGCGAAATATCGCTTGTACAAACCATAGGCAGGGCGGCTCGAAACGCGGAGGGAAAGGTAATAATGTATGCCGATACAGAAACCGATTCGATGCGCCGTGCGATAAACGAAACCAACCGACGCCGCCGTATTCAGAACGAGTATAACAAGGCGAACGGAATCACTCCCAAAACGATAGTAAAGGATATCCGCGCGCCTATCGAGATAACCTCGAAGAAAGAAGCCGAAAAGCTCGAAAAGGCGAAAAAACTAAGCAAGGACGAAAAGAAGAAACTTATAGATAAACTCACCGCCGATATGAAACGTGCGGCAAAAGATCTCGATTTCGAAACCGCCGCGTTCATTCGTGACAAGATAAGAAGATTGATGTAGGAGTTAATATGTCGGATAAAATCGTTGTAAAAGGTGCCAGAGTTCATAATTTGAAGAATATTGACGTGACGATCCCCCGTGACAAGCTCGTTGTTTTTACGGGTTTGTCGGGTTCGGGCAAATCCAGCCTTGCGTTCGACACGCTTTATGCCGAGGGGCATCGCCGTTTTGTCGAATCGCTGTCTTCTTATGCAAGAATGTTCTTGGGACAGCTGGACAAGCCCGACGTTGATCTTATAGAGGGGCTTTCTCCGGCTATTTCGATAGATCAAAAAACAACCTCGCGCAATCCCCGTTCTACCGTCGGTACGGCAACCGAGATATACGACTATCTTCGTCTGCTTTATGCGCGCATAGGTATACCGCACTGTCCCATCTGCGGCGAGGAGATAAAGCAGCAATCGGTAGACGAGATAGTAGAGCGCATATTGGAGCTCGAAGAGGGAACACGCTTTATGATTCTTGCGCCTGTTGTTTCGGCAAAAAAGGGCATGCACGAAAAGGTGTTCGAGGACGCAAGAAAAAGCGGCTACGTTCGCGTGCGTGTTGACGGTATAATGTATGACCTTGCCGAGAAAATAGAGCTTGACAAAAATATCAAGCACAACGTGGAGATAATAGTAGACCGTCTTGTTATGCGCGGCGATATTCGTTCGCGCCTTGCCGAAAGTATAGAAACCGCCTCTAAACTCGCAGGCGGTATAGTTAAGATACTTTTCCCCGACGCAAGCGACGACGATAACGAAATGGTATTTTCGCAGAACTACGCCTGCAAGACACACGGTGTTTCGATAGGTGAGCTCACTCCGCGTATGTTTTCGTTCAACAATCCGTCGGGTGCCTGCGAGGCATGCGACGGTCTCGGCGAAAACAATGTCTTTTCGGAGGCAAAGCTGATCCCCGACAGAAGTTTGTCAATCTTTGCGGGTGCGATAGTCTGCAACGGTTTTAAGAGTGCCGCACCGGGCGGATATCTTGCCGAACTTATAAATTGGGTGGGAAGATAGCATGGGTTCGACGTTCATACGCCGATAGATAAATATTCCGAAGAGGCATTTAATATCCTGATG
>JAZTZF010000137.1:0-18165 GCA_045637325.1 Eubacteriales bacterium
CTGTTAACCAAAGCAAGCGCAAAAGCGTAGCAGGCTGCCGCGGTAACAAAGGTTATAAAGAATTTGCCGAAAAGAGAAACCGTTTGCAAAAACGGAAGAAAACCCGTAAGCGACACTGCAACACCATTCCAAGGGAATGCAAGCGTGCCGAGAGATAAAACCCACTCTCCGATGACCCACAAGGCTGCATAACCTAAAATATCCCAGCAGTTACCGTGGAATAATCGTGCGAAAAGCATAATACATGCCTCGACCGCTGCGTGCAAAAGTGGTATGGCTATACACGAGCAAATAAGGACAAATATTGCCTGATTCTCGGAAAAACCAAATCTGGTGTAGGGGTACATTTCCGAAAGAAACGTGTATAAAAGAGTGTAAAAACCTCCGAAATAGCAAAAAAATGGTGCAAATATCCTATTATGCTCGCGCTTTTGCAATATAACGATATAAAATTGCAAAAACAGGGAAACAAAGGTGAGGATAAAAAGTTCCTCAACAAAATAGGGAAGTGCACCCATCACCCCTACAAGGAAGCAAATTAAAAGAGAAACTCGTTTGCTGATTACGGCGCGGTATATAACCGCGCCGAATTGTTTTAATTTGCTTTTCAAAGTTTGCTAACCATTTCTCTCACCGCATCGGTAGCAACCTTAAATGCCTCGAACGGTGTTTCAAACGAATATACGTGGTGAATATCGTCAAGTTTAGAGAGGCTCGACAAGCCGGTGAAGTTCATCAAGTGGGGCTCCATGGTAAGGATAACCTTTTGACCTTCTCTGTCGGCATTTACTGCCTTAAGTGTTTCCTCAAGGCATGCGACACCCTTGCCGGGAGGCACTATTGCGCCGCTTTCGTCAGCGTCCTTGATATGGAAATAATGGATATAATCCTTCAACAAGGGATAACCCTTGGATGCGTCCTCAAAGCAAAATGCAAAGTTTCCGGGGTCAAGAACCGCCTTGAGTCTTCCTCCGAAATACTGCATAAGCTCAAGCTCACGCTCGGGCGAGCAACCGAAAATATCCTTTTCGTTCTCGTGACAAAGAATAAATCCGCGTGCATCAGCCATGTCAAGAAGCTCGCCTACAAATTCAAATGCGATCTGCTTAAATTCATCATCACCCATACCGTCAGCAGGGTAGAAGCTGAACATTCTCAGCACCTTGCATCCCAGCGTGTCGCCAATGTCCATAATTCTTGTCAAGAGCTTCTTGTGCGCCTCAAAATCACCATCAACGTTCATTTTGCCTATAGGTGTACCAAGCGCAGAGATCTTGATGTTGTTACGATCGAGCTTTTCCTTTACAACCGCAACCTCGTCGTCCGAAAGTTCAATAAAGCTTTTACCGTCAACACCGCGAAGCTCTATGTACCCGATGTTCAAAGCCTTCAAACCCTCGATCTGCTTGTCAAAATTTGAATCGATCTCGTCGGCAAATGCCGAAAAAATAAATTCTGCCATAATTAATCCTCCAGTCCTTTATTTATACCTACAGCCTGACCGTCCATAAAGTAGCCAAGGTAGGTTCTTCCCGTAGTAAAAGTGTATGTCGCCATTTCACCGTGAACATATTCGCCCGTATCGCCGATTATAAATTCACCGTTGGCATCCACCGCGCGCGTGTCCATGCGGTTGTTTCTGAACGTTCCGTTATAACGCTCGCCGTTTGACCAAATATATATGCCTTTTTCGCCGTCGCACATATCTTCTTTAAAATAGCCTTCGTAACGGTCACCGTTTTCATAATTCATAATCCCGTAACCGTGTTTAAGGTCGTTGGCAAATTCGCCCTCATACGAGGCACCCGATGCCCATTTGAACTCGCCTTTTCCGCTACGCACGTCGTTCTCGAAATTGCCGACGTAGCTGTTTCCGTTGGCATATGTAAAAGTTCCGTAGCCCTGCTTCATCGAATTTGCAAAAGTACCCACAAAAACATCGCCGTTGGAGTATTTAAATGTGCCGTTACCCGTCATAGCATCGGTTTGGAAATAACCCTCATAAATATCGCCAGTTGCGGATGAGGACATGATTCCGTGTCCGTGTCTGCAACCGAGGTTTATTTCACCAAGATAAATATCGCCGTTTGCATAGGTAATGGTTCTGTTGTAGTAATCGAGCTGAGCCTCGGTGCCGTCTTGATATTTAATCGTGCCCGAAACCGGTTGCCCGTTTTCAGACTTGCCCAAGAATTTTGCACCGTTGGGAAGCGTGGTGTATCTGCCGCCCATAAACAATACAACGGCAAAGGTTATCGCCACCAAAATAAGCGCGGCTATCAATATAACAAGAATAGGGTTGACTTTTCTTTGCATATTCATAAACGGTTACCTCCGTCAAACCACTGCGAAAACGCACCGGCAGTGCTGCCGACGAGGTCGGGAAGTATCTTCGAAACAGCAAACGCAACAACAAAAAGTGCGATAATGCATAACAGAATAAACACTATAGTGGTATCTTTTCCGCGATACTTCGATTTTGCCATAGAAAGCCGATCCGGAGCGATATAATACCTGTCGTCCTCGGTTTTCAAAACCGTCTGAGAAAAACTTGTTCCGGGACGGAGCGAATATTTAAGCGCAGGTGTCATCTTTAGTCCGAGTTCTTCTATAGACATGGCACTCTCGGGCGAGGTTGCATCGATTTGGATCAGTTTTCGTACCAATCTGCCCAGAAAACGGGCATTGTAGTACATCATAACCATTGCTATCGAAGCGCCGATCATAAACATCCAAATGACAGTTGATAAATCCATAGTTCACCTATTTAATAATGGTTTTTCCGAGCATATAAGGTCTGAGCGCTTCGGGGATATTAACGCTTCCGTCCTCATTAAGATTGTTTTCAATCAATGCAATAAGCATTCTGGGAGGCGCAACAACGGTGTTGTTAAGGGTGTGTGCAAGATATTTTCCGTTTTCGCCGTCTACACGTATTTTCAATCTGCGCGCCTGTGCATCACCGAGATTCGAGCAAGAGCCGACCTCAAAATATTTCTTCTGTCTGGGCGACCAGGCTTCTACGTCAACCGATTTAACCTTAAGGTCTGCCAAATCACCCGAGCAGCATTCGATAGTACGAACGGGAATATCAAGAGTGCGGAAGAGATCAACGGTGTTCTGCCAAAGCTTGTCAAACCACATCATGCTGTCTTCGGGCTTGCAGATAACTATCATTTCCTGCTTTTCGAATTGGTGAATACGGTATATACCGCGCTCTTCTATGCCGTGCGCGCCCTTTTCCTTGCGGAAACAGGGAGAATAGCTGGTAAGTGTCTTGGGGAGTTGCTGTTCGGGAATAATGGTATCAATATATCTGCCGATCATCGAGTGTTCGCTGGTACCGATAAGGTAGAGATCTTCGCCCTCTATCTTGTACATCATTGCTTCCATCTCTGCAAAACTCATAACGCCGGTAACAACGTTGCTGCGAATCATAAAAGGAGGAATGCAGTATTCAAAACCGCGCTGAATCATAAAATCGCGTGCATAAGAGATAACGGCAGAATGAAGCTGAGCAATATCGCCCGTAAGATAATAAAAACCGTTGCCCGCAACCTTTCTTGCGCTGTCAAGATCAAGTCCGTTTAGCTTTTCGAGTATTTCCGCATGGTAGGGAATATCAAAATCGGGAACCAACGGCTCGCCGAAACGCTCTACCTCAACGTTTTCTTCGTCGCTCTTGCCTATCGGAACAGAGGGATCGATGATGTTCGGTATACGCATCATGATCGTGTTGAGCTTCTCGCTGACTTCCTTTTCTTCGGCAGTAAGCGAATCTATCTTGTCGCCTTCTGCGGCAACAGCCTTTTTTACTTCCTCCGCTTCGTCGCGCTTGCCCTGAGCCATAAGCGCGCCGATCTGTTTAGAAGCCTTGTTACGGTTTGCACGGAGTGCTTCTACCTCGGTTTTTATTTCGCGGTTGCGCTTGTCAAGCTCGATTATTTCGTCAACCAACGGCAGTTTGTCGTCTTGGAACTTTTTCTTGATATTCTCGCGTACCGCATCGGGATTTTCGCGTAAAAATTTAATGTCGATCATTTTTTGTTACTCCGTTCATTTATTGTTCGTTGATAAAAAATTCATTGCCGCAGATTTGTTTAATAAGCTCTTCCAGATCGTCGGTTCCCGAAAAAGAGAGTATCAATTTGCCGTTTCCGTCGGATCCTTGTTTTATATTGGCTTTTCTGCCCAATATATCGCTCATGTCGTTTTCGATCTTTTTGTAATAAGCCTTGCCGACGTCAAAATTTCCGTCGTCTTTTTTTGTGCTGCCGCCTTCGGAAATAAATTTCACGTATTGCTCTGTCTGTCTTACCGAAAGCGCATTTTTGATAACGTATTCGGCATGGCTCAAAACCGTTTCTTCGTCGCAAAATTGAGTGATGGGAACCAAGGCTCTTGCGTGGCCGTACGAAAGACCGCCGTTTTCGACCAAATCAAGTACGCTCTCGGGCAATTTAAGAATACGCAATATGTTCGCAACCGATGTACGAGATTTCCCGACGCGCTCTGCCGCCTCTTCCTGTGTCAATCCGAACCGCTCGATAAGATCACGGTATCCGCGTGCTTCTTCTGCCGCGTTCAGATTTTCTCTTTGCAGGTTTTCGATCAGCGAAAGCTCGCCTGCCAGCAAATCATCCGCATCGTGTACAATAGCGGGTATTTCGCTCAAGCCGGCGATCTTGGATGCGCGCCATCTGCGTTCACCTGCGATTATTTCGTAATAACCGTTGTTTTTGCGCCGTACCGCTATCGGTTGCAGAATGCCGTGACGCCCGATCGAATCCGCAAGCTCCAAAAGCGCGGTTTCGTCAAACTTTTTTCTTGCCTGAGCGCGGTTAGGCTCAACGTCAGATATTTTCAATACGGTAACACCGCTTTGCTGTTTTTCTTCTATCGCGTTGTCGGCGAGCAGAGCATCAAGCCCTCTGCCAAGCCCCTTTTTAGCCATTTTATTCCTCCGTTATCTTTCGCATCGTTTCATAAGCTCAAGCGCCACCGCCAAGTATGCGGCGGTACCCTTGCCGTTCTTGTCATAGTCGGTAATGGGCATGCCGTGGCTCGGTGCTTCGCTTATCTTTACACTGCGGGGAATGGGTGTTTTAAAAAGCTTGTCCGCAAAATACTTTTTAATCTCTTCCAATACGGCAATAGATAAATTAAGTCTGCCGTCAAACATATTCACCAAAACTCCCAAAAGCTCTATATCGGGATTGTAAAGCCGTTTGATCTGTTTGATCGTTGCCGTAAGTTGCGAAAGCCCTTCCAGAGAATAATATTCGCACAAGACGGGTATAACCACGTATTTTGCCGCGGCGAGCGAGTTTATGGTAAGAAGTCCGAGCGAAGGGGGACAGTCTATGATTATGTAGTCGAATCGCTCATCTGCACCCTTGAGCGCATTTTTAAGTCTGAACTCGCGGTCACGCTCCTCAACAAGCTCAAGCTCCGCACCGACAAGATTGATACTCGAGGGTATTAAAGAAAGCCCGCGTACGTTGGTCTTTACAACGGCGTTTTCCCAGGTTGACCTGCCGATAAGAAGGTCATAAATACTTGCGGTGATAGTGCGTTTTACAATTCCCAAACCGCTCGTGGCATTTCCCTGAGGATCCGAGTCGATAAACAAAACGTTTTTGCCGCTTCTTGCAATACAAGCCGCAATATTAAGTGCGCTGGTCGTTTTGCCGACCCCGCCTTTTTGGTTGGCGAAACAAATTATTTTAGAAGTGCCCATGTATTCCTCATATGTTAGTTACACTATAATTATAATATAGTATAGCAAATTGCTCAAAAAAGTCAATATAAACCCGATATTTTCCTCTTGAATTAACCCGTTTTTTTATCTTTTTATTGACTTTAATAAAAAAATGTTTATTATATTACTTTGGATTAAAAAACAATAAGGAGTAATGCTTTTATGGAACAAATCCTTAACGATCTTTCCGCACTTGTAGTGCCGTTGGCAAAAAATCTTGTATTTGCCTTGCTTGTATTTATTATAGGCTTTAAAATTGTAAAAATTATTTCCAAACGTGTCGGCAGCGGAAAAATGTTCAAAAAAATCGATCCGTCAACCGCCGGTTTTGTTGCCAGTTTTATTTCTATATCTCTAAAGATAGTCGTTGTCGTAACCGTTATCGCAATACTGGGTGTTCCGATGAGTTCTGTTATAGCACTTATCGCTTCTGCCGGTGTTGCCATAGGTCTTGCCGTACAGGGGGCGCTTTCCAATCTTGTAGGCGGTATTATGATTCTCTTTTTCCGTCCTTTCCGCGTCGGTGATTATATTGATGCGCAGGGCGCATCGGGTACGGTTCGTGAAATTTCGGTGTTTTACACCGTGATAGTTACGGTAGACAATAAGGTGGTTACCGTCCCCAATGGCGGTCTGACCAATTCCGTCATCACCAATTACTCTGCCGAACAGCTCCGCCGCGTTGACGTCGAGTTCAGTGCCGATTACGAAAGCGATGCCGATCATGTAAAAGCAACGATGCTCAACGTTGCAAATTCCTGCGAAAAATCGCTCAAGGATCCTGCGGCAGTGGCAATGATGCTCGATTGCGGAGAAAACGGCATAAAATATGCACTCCGTGTTTGGTGCAACAGCAGTGATTATTGGGATGTCCGCGAGTATCTTGTCAAAGGTGTTCGCAATGCATTCAAAGATGCCGATATAGAAATCCCTTATCCGCAACTTAATGTAAGAATCAACAATGATTAAAAAAATTAGCAATTATACTTTTACACAATAACAAAGAGGAATATATGGAAATAATAGAAAAAATCTTTCAGGTTATTTTTGTAATCGTTATGGCGATCGGCATTCTCGGTTTGCCTGCATATTTTTTCTTGAACGCACGCAGGAAACGTATCTCAGCCGAATATTACGAAAATAATGACGAAAATAATGACGAAACAGACGAAACCGATAAGAATAACGAAAAATAAAATACAGGATTCTGTAGATAAGATCTGCAGGATCCTGTATTCTTTTTGTATTAAAAATTAATTCACACCCTCAATGGCGTCGATAGCATCGGCAATGCAGTTGTCTGCCTTTGCGAGCTCATAAGCGGCGCGCTCTCTGTCGCACCCCGTCTTTGAACATATCATTCGTATGGCACGGTCAACCAACTTTAGGTTGGAGGGAACCATATACGCCATGTAATTGCCTCGTACTCTTCCGAAACGGATCATCGCTCCGGTAGAAAGCATGTTAAGTATCATCTTCTGTGCAGTTCCTGCCTTCATTCGCGTACTGCCGTTAATAACCTCGGGTCCGACTTCGGCAATGATCGGAATATCTACCATAGGAACCAGATCGCTGTTGGGATTGCAGGAGATACATATAGTGTACGCGCCGCATTCCTTGGCATAACGTATAGCACCCTTTACACAGTTGGCACTGCCGCTTGCGCTAATGGCAACAAGAACGTCCTTGGTGTCGAATTTGCGCATCTTCAGCTCGTTAACAATGCTTTCGAAATCGTCTTCGGCAAACTCTCGCGACGCATAAAGCGCTTCGTATCCGCCTGCCATCAAGCCCACAATGGTTTGCTCGCTTACGCCGAATGTCGGCAGACATTCCGATGCATCAAGCACGCCCAATCTTCCCGAAGTGCCTGCACCGCAGTAATATATATGACCGCCTACCTTAAGCGAATCTGCCATGGTTTCTATTCCTTTTGCTATTTGAGGAAGTGCCTTTTCTACAGCAAAAGCTACCTTTTTGTCTTCGTCGTTGATGATCGTCGCTATCTCAAGCGCATCCATTTTATCTATGTTCGCGGTTCTTTCGTTAAAACTTTCGGTTGTGAGTTTGGTAAAGTCTGCCATATGTATACCTCGATTGAAAATAGTTGTTTTCTTATCAAATATTTTACCATATGTGTTTTTGCAAGTCAACAGTAACGTATAAAAAGGCATCGGTTATTGACAAGGTAAATACGGTATGGTATATTTATAGCATATAAACAATGAATTTTATGGAAAGATGACATTTTGTGCCAGTAAATATGAATAAAAAACTTATAAGTGTAGTAGTACCATGCTATAACGAGGCGGAGGCTCTTCCGTTCTTCTTCACAGAACTCGAAAAGGTAATTGCGCAAATGCCCGATTATGATTTTGAGGCTATTTATGTTAACGACGGCTCCAAGGATGCAACTCTTGATATCCTCCGCGAGCGCGCCGCTGTCGATCCGCGTACGCGCTATGTGTCTTTTTCGCGTAATTTCGGAAAAGAGGCGGGCATGCTCGCAGGATTGCGTTCTACAAAAGGCGATTATGCGGTAATTATGGACGCCGATCTTCAGGATCCGCCCTCCTTGTTGCCTCAGATGATGTCGATTTTGCAGGAAAAGAAGTGCGATTCTGTTGCTACCAGACGTGGCGACCGCAAGGGCGAGCCCCCTATAAGAAGTTTCTTTGCAAGATGCTTTTACGGCATCGTTAATAAAATTTCTAACGTAAGATTGGTTCCCGGTGCGCGTGATTACAGACTTATGTCAAGAAGAATGGTCGATGCCGTTCTTTCGCTCTGCGAGTATAACCGCTTCTCCAAGGGTATTTTCGAATGGGTAGGATTTAAGACCGAGTGGATCTCGTTTGAGAACGTCGAGCGTGTGGCTGGTAAAACAAAATGGTCTTTTTGGGGACTGTTCCGTTATTCGCTTGACTGTATCGTCGCATTTTCGACAGCACCGCTTGCCATCAGTTCGCTGAGCGGTATTCTGATGTTCATGCTTTCCATCGTAGGCGCGTTGACCATTATTATACGTAAGATTGTTGATTCCGGTTCCTCGGTAAGCGGATGGGCATCTATGCTGTGCGTGATTCTGTTTGTCGGCGGTTTACAGCTTTTGTGTATCGGTGTGCTCGGTCAGTATTTGTCCAAGACGTATATGGAAACCAAGCGCAGACCCGATTATATCGTAGCCGAAACCGAAAAGGACAAGCCTGAATAATATGTTCGGATTTAAGAAGAAACCGCCGAAGGATACCAACAGCCCCGAATTCAGGCTTTATATGTGCCAAAAACTCGACGGCAGAGGTTTAAAGTATGTTCTCGAGCGCGACCCCGAAAAGGGTGACTATGTCATCGGAAAAGGCGGCGTACTCAGTCTTCACGAGGGCGATTTTTCGGTAATCAGCGGCGGAAAAACTCTGTTCGTTTGCAAAGCTGATGAACTTCATGCCTGGGAATTCATGTCGCTCGACGGAGCAACGTTAACAGGATTTGATAAGATACAGGGCAAAGAGCGTACTGTAATGGCATATTATACGTATTACAGAGATTGATATTTACGGAGGTGCGCTTTGTTAAAACAAGCGCGAAAAGGAAAAATGGCAGAAAAATTCAGAATAGGTATCATTGGTTGTGGCGGTATTGCAAACGGAAAGCATCTGCCTGCGCTTAAGGCGCAGCCCGATGCCGAACTGGTTTGGTTTTGCGACCTCGTTCGTGAAAAGGCAGAGAACGCCGCAAAGAAATACGGCACTCCCGATGCAAAGGTCTGTACCGACTATCACGAAATTTTAGAGGACAAAACGGTCGATATCGTTCATGTTCTAACTCCCAACCGCTCGCACAGCTTTATAACCGTAGACGCGCTGGAAGCGGGCAAGCACGTCATGTGCGAGAAGCCTATGGCAATCAACTCTGTCGAGGCAAAGAAGATGCTTGATGCGGCGAAACGCACCGGCAAAAAGCTGACGATCGGCTATCAAAACCGCCACCGTTCGGACGCTCTTTTTATAAAAGCAGAAGCCGAACAGGGCACCTTCGGTGATATATATTTTGCAAAAGCCACTGCCCTCAGAAGAAGAGCCGTTCCCACATGGGGCGTGTTTATGAACGAATACGAGCAAGGCGGCGGTCCGCTTATCGATATCGGCACACATGCACTTGATCTTACTATGTGGTGCATGAATAATTATAAACCGAAATATTGCGTAGGAACAACCTATCACAAACTCGGCGAGAAGTTCCCTACAGGTAACGCTTGGGGCGATTGGAAATCGGGCGATCTTACCGTAGAGGATTCGGCATTCGGTTTTATAGTTATGGAAAACGGCGCAACTATTATTCTCGAATCAAGCTGGGCGCTTAATATCCTTGACCCCCGTGAGGCTATTACGACACTCTGCGGCAGCGAGGGCGGCGCAGATATGCTTGACGGTGTCCGCATAAACGGCATCAGAAACGGCAGACAGTATGTATTAAAACCCGATCTCGGCGTAGGCGGCGTTGCTTTCTACGAGGGCTCGGCTAACGAAGATCCCGGCGTGCGCGAAGCCAGACTTTGGCTGAAGTCTATCCGCGAGGATACCGAGCCTTTTGTAACTCCCGAACAGGCATATGCAGTAAGCTGTATTTTGGACGGCATCTATACCTCCGCAAAGACGGGAGAGCCTTACTATTTTAACAAATAAGGGGTAAAGTAAATGAAATTAGGTGTCATAACCGTTCTGTTCGGTGATAAATCACTTGACGAAACGCTTGCATATCTTAAATCTATCGGAATCGAGTCGTTAGAGATAGGGGCAGGGGGGTATCCCGGTAAGGCACACTGCGATCCCGCGGTTCTTCTGTCAAACCCTGACAAGCTCGACGAATTTAAGTATACAATCGAAAAATACGGCTTGGAGATAAATGCGTTGGGCTGTCACGGAAACCCCGTGCATCCCGATAAAGCCATTGCCGAGAAATATCGCACCGATTGGCGTAACGCGGTGCTTCTTGCCGAAAAATTGGGTATAAAGAAAATTATCGGTTTTTCGGGTTGCCCGGGCGATTGCGAAAATTCAAAATATCCCAACTGGGTTACCTGCCCGTGGCCGGATGACTATCTTGCCGTTTTGGAATATCAGTGGAACGACGTTTTGATTCCCTATTGGAAAGAAGAAGCCAAATTCTGTGCCGAGCACGGTATAGAAAAGATATGTTTCGAAATGCACCCCGGTTTCTGTGTTTATAACCCCGAAACACTCTTGCGTCTGCGTAATGCGGTAGGCGATATCATCGGCGCAAATTTTGATCCCTCGCACCTGATTTGGCAGGGCATAAATCCCGTCGCAGCAATACGCAAACTGGGCAGTGCTATCTATCACTTCCACGCCAAGGATACAAAAATAGATGAGCTTAATACCGCTGTAAACGGTGTTCTGGATACCAAGCACTACGGCGACGAGATAAACCGTTCTTGGATCTTCCGTGCAGTGGGTTACGGCAACGATATGCAATATTGGAGAGATATGATCAGCAACCTTCGCCTTGTCGGTTATGACGATATTCTGTCCATCGAGCATGAAGACAGTCTTATGACGTCTGTAGAGGGTCTTGAAAAGGCTGTTGAATTCCTAAAACAATGCATCATGAGAGAGCCTGCACCCAAAGGCATGTTCTGGGCATAAAAAGCATAAACAAAAAAGCTGTGCGAGTTGATTGCACAGCTTTTTTAGATTCTGTTAAAGTTGGCTTGCAGGGATGAATGCAGTCAAAACTCCGTGAAGTACATATCTTTCGTCTTCGTTGGAGGTTACGTTCGCACAGGTAATAAGCGTAACGATTTTTGAGTTGGATGAATAATTATTGGTAACTCGTAATTCATTGCGCGAAACCGCCTTGTCAAGAAATGCTTTGTATTCTTCCTCGTCGGCAAATATCGTCTGCGCATAAGCGTTATCGTCATTACGGTATCCGCTCAGTACCTTGTAGATGTACAGACCCTCTTTGGTATATACCTCGATATTCATGTCCTTTGCCAGCGTGTTTCGGTTTGCACTTTCCATAAAGGTTTTAAGCGTTCTGAACATCGTGCCGTTTTTCATGCAGTGACCGTATATAACGTTGTTGTAATTTTCGGCATATACGTTTGACATGCTGGAATCGGCGGTAATGCTTCCGTAGGCGTTGGGATTTTTGTTAATGTCGTGGTACATGTAATAATTAGTGTACCCGCCCTTCATAACGGGGTAATCTATCTTGGTGTGGTTTACGTATATCCAGGCGTACATTTCGGGATATTTTGATGTTTTATTTGCAAAATTCCTGTAGATAGAACTTCTTCTTTGCGGATCCTGAATCGGATCATCGCCCCAAACGTAGTTCTTCATTTCGCCTTCGGCATTAAGGACCTGCTTCATAGTAAGCAAGGCGGCAGGCTCAAGCAACGAAGGGGAAGGCTTGACCAACAACGAATCGGTGTCGGCGCGCAAGCTGTCGTAAAAATCATTAGCAGCATTTGTTTCGACCGCATTCGATGCAATCATAAACATGGCATAGCCGAATAAGGCGATACAAAGAGCAATTACAATGCACCGAACAATCAGAGAGGGGAGCATTGCGCGCTTGTCTTCGTCTGCATTACCCTTTATGTCGGTGTGCGAAAAAGCCGAAACCGAATCCTCAAATAAACTTTTATTGTTCTCGGGCATGTTATCGCCTCCTTTCGCTCAATATTATATACAAATTCGCATAAAAAATCAACCGGAAAACATTAGAATTTCAAAAATCGTTACAAAAGATTCAAAATCAAACATAAATCCTTAAATACTCTTGACTTTTGAGGGAATTTTTGCTAAAATTACCAGATGTAAAATTATGTTTATTTTGGAGGATCCGTAATGGCATCTATCAAAGCAAAAGAAATCGAAAAAAACAAATATGAGTTTGAATTTCTTATCGAAAAAGAATCGTTCGATGCAGAGATAAACAAGGTTTATCGCAAGAACGTTTCTAAAATGAATATTCCCGGTTTCCGCAAGGGAAAAGCACCCAAGCACGTTATCGAGAAGCTCTACGGCGCGACCGTATTCTATGATGAAGCGCTTGATAACCTCCTTCCCGAGGCATACGAGGCAGCGCTTACCGCAACCAAGCTCGACGCTGTAAGCCGTCCCGAGCTCGACGTTGTATCTATCGATGATAAGGGCGTAAAATTAAAGGCGGCAGTATGGACCAAGCCTGCAGTTGAAATTTCGGAATACAAGGGTCTTTCGGTTGAAAAAGAAACCGTAGAGGTTACCGAAGAAGATATCATGAAGGATATCGATGCTACCCGTGAACGCAACTCGCGTATGCTCGCTGTAGAGGGACGTCCCGCACAGGACGGCGATCAGGCGATCATCGATTTCGAGGGCTTCCTTGACGGTGTTGCATTCGACGGCGGCAAAGGAGAGAAGTATCCTCTCGGTATAGGTAGCGGCAGCTTTATCCCCGGTTTCGAGGAACAGATCATCGGCAAGAACATAGGCGATGAGTTTGATATCAATGTTACATTCCCCGAGGATTACGGCGCAGAGAATCTCGCAGGCAAGGAAGTAGTGTTCAAAATCAAGCTCCACGAGCTAAAGGTTAAGGAACTTCCCGAGCTTGACGATGAATTTGTAAAAGACGTTTCTGAATTCAACACTGTTGATGAATATAAGGCAGACGTAAAGGCTAAGCTCACCGAGCGTCGTGAAAAGTCGGCTGAAAGCAAGCTCGAAACCGCACTTATCGATGCACTTTTGGCTAATACCGAAACCGATATTCCCGCATGCATGATCGAGCAGGAAATCGACGGCTATATTCGCGATTACGAGTACCGCATGCAATCTCAGGGCGGTAGTCTTGATATGTACTTCCAGTATACCGGTATGACTATGGAACAGCTCCGCGAGAATTTCAAAGCAGACGCCGAAAAGCAGGTGAAAACCAGACTTGCACTCTCCAAGATCGTAAAGACCGAAAAGATCAAGGCGCTTAAAAAGGATATCGACGCTGAATATAAGAAGATCGCAAGCGGCTATAATGTAGATATCGATACCGTAAAATCCAGCATTCCCGAAGCAAGCATTTCCGAGGATATCGTTCTCCGCAAAGCGGTAGATCTTATAAAGGAAAACGCTGTTATCACTACAAAATAATCGAAAGGTTGATTGATTATGTCTTTAGTACCGATGGTCGTCGAGCAGACTTCACGCGGGGAGCGTTCATATGATATTTTCTCGCGCTTGCTCAACGACAGGATCGTGTTTATCGGTGAGCCTATAAACGATACGGTTGCATCGCTCGTTGTGGCGCAGTTGCTGTATCTTGAAAGTCAGGATCCCGAAAAGGAAATATCGCTGTATATTAACTCTCCCGGCGGCTCTATAAGCGCAGGTATGGCAATATACGATACGATGAATTATATCAAATGTCCTGTAAGCACAATTTGCATCGGTATGTGCGCAAGTATGGCGGCTGTTCTTCTCGCCTGCGGCGAAAAGGGCAAGAGAATCGCACTTCCGCATTCCAAGATAATGATCCACCAGCCTCTTATAAATGGGCATTTCCAAGATCAGACCACCAACCTCGAGATCGAGGCGGCAGAAATGGAACGTATCCGCAAAATGTTGAACGAGCTTCTTGCCGGAGTAACCGGAAAGGATATTTCGGTCATCGAAAAGGATACCGACAGAAATAATTATATGGATGCACTTTCTGCCAAGGAATACGGTCTTGTCGATAAAGTGCTCGGGAAAAGAGAATAAACTGTTATATGGCTGATAAAAGAACTATTTGCGGTTTTTGCGGCAGAGCGGCAACCCACACCACGACTCTTTCGATAGAGGGCAACCATATCGATTTTTGTGATGACTGTCTTACCCTCTGCTGTGAGATTTCCGAAGAATACAACGCAACGTTAGCGGAACCCGAAACTGTTGTTCCTGCGGAAAATACGCTTTTGAAACTGCCTAAACCTGCAGAGATAAAAGCAGAGCTGGATAAATACGTTATTGGTCAGGACGATGCTAAAATAACCCTTTCTGTCGCTATATACAATCACTATAAGCGTATAAATTCGATTGTAGATAAGGCTAAAAAGGGGAAGAACGAATCTACCGATAACAATGACGACGTAGAACTTAGCAAGTGCAACGTGCTTTTGCTCGGCCCCACGGGTGTAGGTAAAACCCTGCTCGCTCAGACGCTTGCGCGCATGCTCGACGTTCCTTTTGCTATTGCTGATGCAACTACCTTGACAGAAGCAGGCTATGTAGGCGAGGATGTAGAGAATATTCTTCTTCGTCTTCTTCAGGCGGCTGATTTCGATGTTAAGAAGGCCGAGCGCGGTATAATTTATATCGATGAGATCGACAAGATCTCCCGCAAGAGCGAAAACCGTTCTATAACCCGTGACGTATCGGGCGAGGGCGTTCAACAAGCGCTTTTGAAGATAATCGAGGGTACGGTTTCAAACGTTCCTCCTCAGGGCGGCAGAAAGCATCCCAATCAGGAATTTATACAGATCAACACCACCAATATACTCTTTATTTGCGGCGGCGCGTTTGACGGTCTGCGCGATATTGTAGGCAACCGTTTGGGGCGTCAAACCGTCGGCTACAATGCGCCCACGCTTACTACAGAGGAGCGCAAAAAAGGCGCCGATCTAAAGCGCGTAACCCAGCAAGATATAGTAAAATACGGTCTTATACCCGAACTCGTCGGCAGAATACCGGTTATCGCAACGCTCGAGCCGCTGGATAAAGATGCACTCGTGCGTATTCTCAGTGAACCGAAAAATGCTCTTATAAAGCAATACCAAAAACTTTTTGCGTATGACGGAGTAGAGCTTATTTTCGAAGAGGATGCGATTGAGGCAATTGCCGAAAAAGCCAGCAAACTAAAAAGCGGTGCGAGAGGTTTGCGCGCCGTTACCGAAGAGATTATGACAAAATATATGTATGAGGTTCCTTCGGACGAAAATATAAAAACACTTACAATAACAAAAGAAATGATCGGTTAAAAACCGAAAAAAGGAGTTATTATGACATCAGTTATCCTCGCAGCAGGTCTTGGCAGCCGTTACGGCGGTTTAAAACAGCTCGATCCTGTGGGCCGTCACGGTGAGTTTATTATCGACTATTCTGTCTATGACAGTATTCGCGCCGGTTTTGACAAGATTGTTTTCATAATAAAAGAAGAAAATCTTGAATCTTTCGAAGAAACTATCGGTTCGCGTATCAAGGGCAACGTCAAGATCGAGTACGCATTCCAGAATTCAAACGATCTTCCCGACGGTTTTTCCTGTCCCGCTGACAGAGTAAAGCCTTGGGGTACTGCTCACGCATTGCGCGCTTGCAGAAACATTATTGATGACAAGTTCATCATTTTTAACGCCGACGATTTTTATGGCAAGGAAACATTCGAAAATATGTATAACTGCCTCAAAGACGTCGATGCAAAAACATTTGCAATGCCCGGATATACCCTTGCGAATACGCTTTCCGAGAACGGACACGTTGCACGTGGTGTTTGCGTAACAGAAAACGGAATGATCCAAAATATACGCGAAATTAAAAAGATCATGCGTATAGACGGTACCGTTAAGTACGAAAACGATAACGGCGAATGGTTGGAAATCGATGAAAATTCTCCTGTTTCCATGAACTTCTGGGGCTTTACACCCGATATATTCGGGCACGTAGAAACCGGATTTGCAAACTTCCTTCGCAATCCTAAAAACGACCTCATCAAGGACGAGTACTATATTCCCAACGTAATCGACGAGGGCGTAAGAACAGGTGCGTTTGATTGCCGTGTTATCCATACAGGCGCAAAGTGGATGGGCGTAACCTATCGTTCCGATAAAGAAGCGTTCCAAAAATTCCTCGACGAAAAGGTAGCGTCGGGTGAATATCCCGCTGATCTTTGGGGTTAATAATTTATACATATCCATTAAAAAAGCCGATGTGAGAAATAAACTCACATCGGTATTTTTTATTGCCTATTGATACTTGCATATGATTTTTATGAGAAATTAAATTTCCTAATGTAATATAATTTCCACGCCACCAACGCCATAGAACCCAAAAATGCCCCTGACGTGTTGCAAATAACATCATCGGTCCATGTCTCGCCCAAAGAATAAAAATACTGCAGAGACTCGATTACAATGCTCACAAACGCACCAAGCAGGGAAGTTGCCAGAATTCTGATCGGTACAGAAATCCGCGTGCTCAGCAAACATGAAAACGAAAGACCCAACGGTAGGAATAATGCAACGTTCATCAATAACGATCGGTACATTTCGGAATGCGTTTTTGCAACCTCAATCGAATAAAAGGGTTGCAAAACCAGTTTACTTACATCACTTTGACGTGACAAAACCGTGATATAAACGATAGCGGCAAGACTTGCCAAAAATATCACGGCGTTAAATAGGTACCAGCGGCAAACCGAACCCGAACCGACACGGTATCCTTTTGCGATGTTTTTATGATAGAGCGCGGTCCATAGAAAAATGCATGCGATCATGCCCGTGACAACATAGCTCAGCGGCAGTTGATAAATCCAATATAACATATAACTATCTTGTCAAAATATCAGCAATACGCTTGCAGGCAAAACCGTCGCCGTAAGGGTTACTGGCATTGCTCATTTTTGCGTATTCTTCGCGATTCTCCAACAAGTTTTTAAAATTGTTGTAAATCACTTCTTCGTCTGTTCCGACAAGCTTCAAAGTGCCTGCGGCAATACCTTCGGGACGCTCTGTGGTATCGCGCATTACAAGAACAGGCTTGCCCAGCGAGGGAGCCTCCTCTTGAATACCGCCCGAATCGGTAAGAATCATATAACTTCTTGCAAGGAAATTATGAAAATCAAGCACGTCAAGCGGTTCGATGATTTTTATTCTGTCCTCGCCGCCAAGTATTTCGTCAGCGGTTTGACGTACAACGGGGTTCATGTGGATAGGATAGATCGCCTTGATATCGGGGGTCTCGTCGATGATGCGCTTGATAGCACGGAACATATTACGCATGGGCTCGCCGAGGTTTTCACGGCGGTGCGCGGTGATCATGATAAGACGGCTGTCGGCCGCCCATTCGAGCTCGGGATGAGTGTAATCATCCTTAACGGTGGTCTTGAGCGCGTCAATTGCAGTATTGCCGGTGATCCAGATGTTGTCGGCACTTCTGCCCTCGCCCAGCAGATTATCGCGCGAAAGCTCGGTGGGCGCGAAATTAAACTGCGAAATGATGCTTACCGCCTGACGGTTGAACTCCTCCGGATAGGGGGAATAGATATTATTGGTGCGAAGTCCCGCTTCGACATGACCCACGGGAATACGCAGATAGAAGCAGGCAAGCGCGGTAACAAATGTGGTCGAGGTGTCGCCGTGGACA
>JAZTZF010000138.1:0-5096 GCA_045637325.1 Eubacteriales bacterium
GATTATGGTAGGGAATCTGCCGTTGCATGGAACAAAGGCATTTGTGATTATTGCCAGCAATCGTTCGCGCGGTGAATCTATGATTCTCGCTCCGGTTACGCCACATGCATTGCATCCGAATCCCATACACATTGTAAGCGCCTGTTTTCCGCAGGCATTGCATTTATTAAAGGGTTTATCGAGATTAAAAGCCACGCGCGGAAGATAACCCAGATCTTCTAATACCGTAAACAGCGGAAAAAATATTGCCATGGGTGGCAACATTACGGATATAACTCGTGCCGTCATTCCGTATATACCGTCTATCAGGGCGGAAATAATATCTGCATTTATACCTATATTTCCAAGAAATTGCCGTATTGTCTCTCCGATAGATAACAGTAAACCGGATAGCAATTCCGACGGATAGTTTGCGCCTACGATAGTTATCCAAAACAATCCCATAAGCATTAATATCATTATCGGATATCCAAACGCTTTGCTTGTTAATATTTTATCGGAATTACCGAATTCGCGTTTATTACCTGTTTGATTTGTGCAGAGTGAAGCTATTTCTTCCGCGCGCAGGATGCGTTCTTGATTATGCGAATCGTCATTGTTTATTTCCGCGGAAAAATCGATATCTTTATCAATCGGTGAAGAAACAAGTTTGTCGAGGGCGTCTGTCAGTGCTTTTAAGGTTTCTTTCTTTCTTGCCGTAACTCCTACTGTAGGAACGCCAAGTGTTTTTTCTAAAAGTGGAATATCGATATTTATTCCTCTTCGCTCAGCTTCGTCAAGCAGATTCACACACACTATAACACGTTTTGTGATCTCGATGATCTGCAAAACCAGATACAGGCTGTGCTCAAGATTTGTTGCATCGCAGATTACAATTACCGAATCTGCATTACCGTTTAGAATGTTATATTTCGTAACCTCTTCCTCTGCCGAACGCGCATCAAGTGAATATGTCCCAGGTAGATCGATAAGCGAATATTTATATAAATCGGTTTCGAAACGTCCGCGTGCAGAACTTACGGTTTTTCCTGTCCAGTTGCCTGTGTGCTGATGCATTCCGGTGAGCGAGTTGAATAGAGTGCTTTTGCCCACGTTCGGGTTGCCGGCAAGTAAGACGGTTATTTCGTTTTCATTTCGAATCTGCTCGGTTTCGACAAGGATGTTTTTGGCATCTTCGTGTCGGAGTGCGATTATTGTCCCACGTATAAGAAATGCCTTGGGATCTCCGAGAGGGCTTTCTGCAACGCATTTTATAATAGTGTTTTCTATAATTCCTAGATCCTGCAAGCGTCGCCGCATGCTTCCGTCGATTTTAAGCTCTGTTACTCGCCCTTCGCTATTTATCGGGAGCGTATCCATTGTTATTATTTTCGGCATGATATTATTTCCTTTGCGTTTTTTCTTGGATTCCTCCTTATACATTATATTCGTTGATTAAATGCATTGACAAAGTAACAATAAACGTATATAATTTCTAAGATTGATGTCATATAAAAACTATTCCGCTTCGAACAAAAGTTTTTATGCGATTTGTCTAATAAAAAGTCATGAGAAAAATACATGTTATGCAAAAAACTTTAATTATTTACTTGACTAAAGTGTTTTCGCGTGTTATAATGTTTTTACTTTTGAAATATATGGGTGGATACAATGGGTTCTAATAATGCAGTGCTTCGTCGGGACGAGGAATTTGTTCTTGGATTAAGAAGGCTTTACGAGGCATACGGTTACAAAAAATTTAAGATGAGTAAGTTCGAAAAATATGATCTCTATCTTGAAAACAAGTCGTTTCTTAGAAACGGTAATATTATAACGGTTACCGATCCCAAGGGGCGCTTGCTTGCGCTTAAACCTGATATTACGTTGTCTATAGTGAAGAATATACGCGCCGAAGATCTTCCCGAAAAATTGTATTACAGCGAAAACGTCTATACAGCGGATACGAATGCAGGGGATATCAAGGAGACAACGCAGGTCGGGCTCGAATACATAGGCGCTCTTGATGTTCGCGCTATGGCGGAAATACTCCTTCTTGCGGCAGAAAGTCTTGCCAGTGCCGACGAGAAATATCGTATAGCTGTTTCGCATATGGGATTTGTTTCTGAAATTCTCGATACTGTCGGTCTTGACGAGGTCGAGCAGGAGTATTTATCAAAATTAATTTCCGAAAAGAATCTTCACGGCTTGCGTGAACTTTGTGCAAAGCATTCGATCAATGCCGAACACACGGGCAGGCTTTGCGGATTAATTAACGTTTGCGGAGAGCTCGGCGATGTTATAAGGGACGCCGAAAAACTTGTTTGCGGCGATATTTCTCGCGCAGGATATAATGAACTCGTTGCACTTTCAGATATACTCGCATCGTTTGGATTATCGCATAAGTTTATACTCGATTTTTCCGTCATGAACGATATGAACTATTATAACGGTCTGGTATTTCAAGGTTTTATAAACGGCGTGCCGAAAAGCGTTCTTTCGGGCGGCAGATACGATAACCTTGTTCGCCGTTTCGGTATACAGACTTCGGCAGCCGGTTTTGCGGTATCGACCGATCTGCTCGATAACTTTAAATATCAAGCGAACGAATACGATTATGACGTTTTTCTGCTGTATTCTCCCGATTGTGATCCTGTCGCCGTGCTTTCGGCAGAGAGAGAAATAGTTGCTTCGGGTGAAAGGTGTATTGCGTTAACCGCCGAGCCGGATTGCGGTCTTAAATACAGAACTAAAGCGGTTCTATCTTCTGACGGGAGTTTGAAATATGAATGATTACATTAATATAGCACTTCCTAAAGGAAGGCTTGGAGAAAAGGTTTATACGCTGTTTGAGTCTATCGGCTACGGTTGTCCCGAGATGCTTGACGGCGGTAGAAAGTTGATATTCGAAAATCCCGAAAACCGTGTGCGTTACTTCTGGGCAAAACCGTCCGACGTGGCTATATACGTAGAGCGCGGAGCGGCTGATATCGGTGTGGTTGGAAAGGATATTTTGCTTGAATATTCACCCGATATATATGAACTGTGCGATCTGGGATTCGGTAAATGTAAAATGGCGGTCGCGGGCAAAAAGGGCATGCGCATTCCTACCGACAGGACTATTCGTGTTGCAACAAAGTTTTCTAATATTGCATGGAATTACTATTCAAAACAGTCGCGTGATATAGAAATTATTAAGTTAAACGGATCGATTGAGATTGCACCTTTGCTTGACCTGAGCGACGTCATAGTGGATATTGTCGAAACCGGTGCCACACTGCGTGAAAACGGACTTGTGGTGTACGAAGATATTTGCGACATAAGCGCTCGTTTGGTTGCAAATAAGGCATCGTATAAGTTCAAGTCCGAAAGCATAAATAAATTGCTTGAATCGACGACAAAATTCATTTCGGAGAACGGCAAATGATAAAAATATTAAAAAGCTATAATGAAAAAGAAATATTTGATCGTGGCAGTGAGGCAAATGACGTTTCCGATATTGTCCGTCAGATTATCGATAATGTCCGTACCAACGGAGATAAGGCACTGCGCGAGTACAGTTTGAAGTTCGATAAAGTCGAGCCGACCTCGTTTGAGGTTGATGCCGATCTTATGAAATCGGCATACGATCGCACTGATGCCGAATTCAAGGCTGTTCTTGACGAAGCGGCGGCAAACATACGCGAATATCATTCGGCGCAGACAAGAGACGGCTATGAGATAAATCGTGCCAACGGTGTTAAGATCGGCAGAAAAGTTTTGCCGTTACAGCGTGTTGCACTTTATGTTCCCGGCGGTACTGCTGCATATCCATCGTCGGTTTTGATGAATTGTATTCCTGCAAAAATTGCAGGTGTTGACGAAATTATAATGACAACTCCTCCTTCCTCCGACGGAACCATACGTGATGATATTCTTGCCGCGGCTTATGTTGCAGGTGTAGACAGACTATTTTGTATCGGCGGAGCACAGGCGGTTGCCGCACTTGCGTACGGGACCGAAACGGTTCCTAAGGTCGATAAGATCGTAGGCCCCGGCAATGCTTTTGTCGCAGAGGCAAAAAGACAGGTTTACGGAATAGTCGATATAGATATGATAGCAGGACCGAGCGAGATCTTGATAATTGCCGATGATTCTTGCGATCCCCGCTCCGCGGCAGCTGATATGCTTTCGCAGGCGGAGCACGATAAAAACGCGACCGCTGTTTTGATAACCGATTCTGAGGCTCTTGCTATGGCTACCGCAAAAGAACTTGAAATACAGCTTGAGCAGTTGCCCAGACAGGAAATTGCACGTGCTTCTGTCGAAAACAACGGTAAAATTATTATAACCGACAGTATTAAGGATGCGATTGACATTTCCAACAGACTGGCACCCGAGCATCTTGAAATTAACACTAAGGATGCATTGGAGCTACTTCCGTTGGTTCGTAACGCAGGCTCGGTATTTTTGGGAAGCAACTGTCCCGAAGCAGTAGGCGACTATTTTTCGGGAACAAACCATGTCCTGCCCACAAGCGGCACTGCGCGTTTTGCCAGCGCGCTTTCGGTTGATGATTTTATAAAAACAATAGAGTATACATATTATCCGCGCGAAGCGATGCTTGACGATGCCGATAAGATCGCATTGTTTGCATCTCGCGAAGGGCTGGATGCACATGCGAGAAGCGCGCTTGTTCGTAAGGAGCTTAAATAATGAGTCGATTTATCGATAAACGCCTGTCGGCTTTGAAGGCGTATATTCCCGGCGAGCAACCCCGTGATCGTAAGTTTATTAAACTGAATACCAATGAAAACCCCTATCCGCCATCCCCGAAGGCGCTGGAGGCCATGAGGGAAGCGCTCAATGCTGATCTGCGGCTGTATCCGGACCCGGAATGCACCGATCTGCGCGCTGCCGCGGCACAATGCTGGTCGGTCAGGCCGGAGCAGGTATTCTGCGGAAATGGTTCGGACGAGATCCTCGCATTTTGCTTTCAGGCCTTTTTTGATTCTGAGGGGGATGTGGTGTTGCGCAAGATTACGTATAGCTTTTATCGCGTTTTTGCCGATTATTTCGGCTTGAACCGCCGGGAAGTTGCCATGAATCCCGACTTTTCTGATCCGGTCGATCTGCTGTGG
>JAZTZF010000139.1:0-2363 GCA_045637325.1 Eubacteriales bacterium
CGACTTTATCGGAGAAAGTAATATAATCGACGGCGTTATGCTGGAGGATTTCAAGGCATCGTTTGCAGGTAAGACGTTCGAATGTCTTGACAAGGGATTCGGCATAAATGAGCCGGTGGACGTTGTTATCCGTCCCGAAGACGTTGACGTTGTTCCTGTCGAAAAGGGCATGCTCTCCGGCGAGGTTACGAGTGTTACCTTTAAAGGCGTCCATTTTGAAATAATCGTAGATATTAACGGATTCAAATGGATGATACAGACTACCGATTATGAGCCTGTAGGTTCTGAAATAGGTTTATATATCGAACCCGACGCGATTCATATAATGAAGAAGAGTGAATATTCGGGCGTATTCGGTGATTACAGTTCATACAGTGATGAGCTCGAGAAGCTCTCGGAGAATATAGAGGAAGAAAATGAATAATAAGCGATCATCTTTATTGCAGCGGTTTGTTGCCGCGCCTTATACAGTGTGGTCGGTGTTGTTTATTGTCATTCCTTTGGTAATGGTGGTATTTTATACTTTTACCGATAGTAATGGCGCTTTTACTACGGGCAACATCGCCAAACTTGTCGAAAAAGAATATCTCTCTATTTTTGCACGTTCTGTTGCATATGCATTTATAGCTACCGTTGTTTGCTTGGTTATTGCTTTTCCTCTTGCATATTTCATTTCGCAAACCAAGCCCAGCACCCAAAAATTGGCTATAATGCTCACAATGCTCCCGATGTGGACGAATCTTGTCATCAGAACCTATTCGCTCGGCAATCTTATCGAGGATACCGGCGTTATAAATACGGCACTTGGTTTGTTGGATGATCCCATACACATGATAAATACACCGTTTGCGGTGATTCTCGGTATGGTGTATAACTATCTGCCGTTTATGGTTTTGCCTATCCATACCGTTATTTCCAAGCTGGATAAGAGTGTCATCGAGGCATCTCAGGACCTTGGCTGTAACAAGTTTATGGTTATTATGAAGGTTATATTGCCGCTATCGAAGAGCGGTATAGTTTCGGGCATCACAATGGTTTTTGTTCCTGCCATAAGTACCTTCTACATTTCCAAAAAACTCGGCGGAACCGATAACCGTCTTATAGGCGAAGTCATTGAGGATTCGTTCTTAAACAGCGAAAATTGGAACTTCGGCAGTGCCATTTCCTTTGCATTGATGATACTGATCATGCTTTCTATCGCTGTTATAGACAAATTCTCCGACGATGAAGAGGGGGGAGGTATGATTCTGTGAAAACACTTTCGAAAATTTATATCTGCCTGATATTCCTTCTACTTTATGCTCCTGTTATCGTTATGATAATCTTCTCGTTTAACTCGAGCAACAGTCTTAGTGAGTTTACCGGATTTTCGCTCAGATTCTACAAAGAGGCATTTAATCACTCTAAGGTTATAAATGCTTTTAAAAACACCTTGATATTGGCGGTGTCTACCGCGGTTATTTCGGGTGTTTTGGGTACTGCGGCGGCAGTAGGTATAAACCGTATGAAGAGTAAGTACCTCCGCAAAAGCCTTCTTTCGGTTACGAATATCCCGATGATGAACCCCGATATAGTAACCGGCGTATCCATGATGCTTTTGTTCGTATTTTCGGGTACCTTACTTGGTTTGTCATCGTCGCTCAACTTTTGGACGATGCTTATAGCGCATATTACCTTCAGCTTGCCTTATGTAATACTTTCTATATTGCCTAAGATCAAGCAAATGGATAAGCATCTGCCCGAAGCGGCAATGGACCTCGGCTGTACACCCTTGATGTCGTTTTTTAAGGTAGAACTGCCTTGCATTCTTCCCGGTGTGGTGTCGGGTATGCTGATGGCATTTACGCTATCCCTGGATGACTTTGTTATAAGTTATTTTGTAAAGGGTACAGGGTTCGAAACACTGCCCATATATATTTATTCTGCGGTAAAGAGGGGCGTGCGTCCCACACTTTATGCCGCGAACACCATTATAATTCTTGCAGTCCTTGTGCTGTTGATACTCATTAATTTTGTCGGCAAGGATAATGCATCAAACAAAAAACAAAAATCAAAAAGGAAGATAAAGAATTGAAAAAGTTTTGTTCCTTTCTGCTTGTTTTGGTTCTTCTCAGCCTGCCTTTGTGCGGCTGTTCTCAAGAGGACGGAGAAATAATAGAAATTGATTATGCCGAAACCACATTGTTGGATTATTCGAAATACGAGGGTGTGGAGCTTAGTGTATACAACTGGGGTTACTATATTTCCGACGGCTCGGACGGCTCTATCGATGTTAACGAGGAGTTCGAGAAGCTCACGGGCATCAAGATCGTGTATGATAACTACGACTCTAACGAAAGCCTGTATGCAAAACTCGCCGGCGG
>JAZTZF010000140.1:0-27507 GCA_045637325.1 Eubacteriales bacterium
AGACGGAAAGGCGATAAAGAGCGTTTCGGAACTGCCGTCGGGTACCGAATTTGAGCTGATGTTAAGTGACGGTACGACACGTGCGGTAGCAAAATAAAGTTAAGAAAGAGCATAAAAATGGCATCTATAATCAGAGCTATGACAAAAGACGGCTCGGCAAGAGCCTTGGTTCTCGACGGACGCGATATCGTGGAGCGTGCGAGACAGATACACAACACAACCCCAACCGCCACGGCGGCGTTGGGCAGAACGTTGATCGCAACCTCGCTTGCAGGATCTCTTCTCGGCGAGAAGCAGG
This sequence comes from Eubacteriales bacterium, assembly GCA_045637325.1. Taxonomy (GTDB): domain Bacteria; phylum Bacillota; class Clostridia; order Oscillospirales; family CAG-382; genus Coliplasma. The sequence goes on from JAZTZF010000140.1 coordinate 299, forward strand.
ATGTTCTTACTATCCGTTTCAAGGGTGACGGCGTGGGCGGTACGGTGGTTGCGACAAGCGATTGGTGCGGCAACGTACGCGGATTTATCCAGAATCCTGCGGCAGATCTGCCCTTGCGCCCCGACGGAAAACTGGACGTAGGCTCCTGTATCGGCAAGGGTGAGCTTTATATACTGCGCGACGCAGGCGGAAGCGAGCCTTACGTGGGTATCTCGAAGATACAGACGGGCGAAGTAGGCGACGATATCGCATATTACTATGCAACAAGCGAGCAGATTCCCACTATTTGTGCGCTTGGTGTGCTTGTGGACCGTGATTATACCGTAAAAGCGGCAGGCGGTGCGTTGGTTCAGCTTCTTCCTTTTGCCGACGATGCCGTTACCGATCAATTGGAGATCAACGCGCAAAAGATGCGCTCGGTGACAGAGATACTTTCGAACGGAACCCCCAAGGACGTGCTTGACGTTCTTCTTGACGGGATAGAATACGATATTTTTGATGAAATAGAATGCGAATATAAATGCGCCTGCAGCCGCGAAAAGACCGATAACGCTCTTATTTCGCTCGGAGAAAGAGAACTGACCGATATGATAGAAAACGGCGAAACCGAGACGGTTATGACCTGCAGTTTTTGCGATGCGGTGTACAAATATTCAAAAAGCGATCTTAAACACCTGCTTTCGATCGTAAAGAAAAACAAGAACAGCGAAGAGTGATATGAAAACAGCACTTGTAACAGGCGGAGCGAGAGGGATAGGCGAGGCGATCTGCCGTGCACTCTCGCGCGAGGGATGGTATATCGTTATACATTGCGGAAAGAGTGTAGAGGAAGCAAAAAAACTTTGCGCAGAGCTAGGAAATGCCGAATATATCTCGGCGGACCTTTCATCTCCCGACGCGATAGACAAAATAGCAGAAAAATGCCCTAACCCCGATGCACTCATAAACAATGCAGGCGTAGCAATGGTCGGTTTGTTCGACACGGCAAGCGATTCCGACGTGCGCCGCACGTACGAAATAAACCTGTTTGCGCCCATTAACCTTGCGCGCAGGCTTTTGCCGTCGATGATAAGCCGAAAAAGCGGTGTTATTATAAATATTTCATCGGTGTTCGGCGAGTCGGGCGGCAGCTGCGAGGTGGATTATTCGGCATCAAAGGCAGGTATAATAGGGTTTACAAAAGCACTTGCAAAAGAGGTCGGACCTGCAGGAATCCGTGTCAACTGTATCTGCCCGGGTATAATAGATACCGATATGAACGAGGATCTTACGTTTGACGATATAGAATCGCTTTGCGAACAGATTCCGCTCGGTCGTATGGGCGACGCCGACGAGGTTGCCGAATGTGTTTCCTTCCTCGTGTCGGATAGGGCAAAATATATTACAGGCTCGGTGTTCGATATAAACGGCGGCTGGCAGGGATAAGGAGTATTTATGAACAGAATCTCAAAATTTTATAAGGTTTCGGAATCTCAGTTTGGGCGCGACGGTTACGACGATATAAAGCTCCCTTGCCGTGCAACCTCGGGTTCGGCAGGTTACGATTTTTTTGCGCCCTATGATTTTACGCTCGGCGTAGGCGAGGAGATCGTTATAGATACCGGTATTCGTGCGCAGATAGCAGACGGCTGGGTGCTGGTTATTTTGCCGCGCTCGGGATCGGGTTTTAAATACGGTGTTCGCCTTGCAAATACCGCAGGGGTTATAGATTCCGATTATTTCAATGCAGATAACGAAGGTCATATCAAGATAAAACTTGTCGGCGGAAACAAGCCGTATGAAGTAAAAAAAGGCGATGCTTTCGCACAGGGTATCTTTCTCCCGTACGGAATCACAGAGGATGACGAGGTCACAAAAGAACGCCACGGCGGATTTGGATCTACGGGAAGATAGAACAGTATATCATGACTTAAAAACCTACCGATTATTATCGCGTAAGACCACGCGGTGCGTCGGTGAACTTAAAAATAACTTTTATCGTGGGAGATGAAAAAAATGATAACAACAAAACAAAGGGCATATTTGCGCTCGCTTGCAAATACAATAGAGCCTACTACACAAATCGGCAAATTGGGTATCGGCGATACCGTGCTCAAAACCGTGTCGCTTGCGCTGGAGGCACATGAATTGATAAAATTAACCATACTCGAAACCTGCCCCGAAACACCAAAAGAAGCAATGGTTTCGCTTTGCGATGCATTAGGTTGCGAGCCGGTTCAGGTTATCGGCAGAAAGGTAGTAATTTACCGTCAGTCAAGCAAAGAGGAAAACCGCAAAATAGTGCTTCCGAGAAAGTAAATCGAATAAAAAACAAAACAAGTTTCCGAATTTAACGGAAACTTGTTTTTTGTTGTTTATAAAGTTTTTTATTCGCCCAAAAAGCCTTCGAGTATCTTTTCTTCGGCTTCTTCTTCTGTAAGACCGAGAGTCATGAGTTTTATTAACTGGTCGCCTGCTATACGACCGATAGCTGCCTCGTGTACGAGATTTGCCTCGGTATGCTCTGCGGCAACCGCAGGAACCGAACTTATCGTGGCGTTGCCCATAAGAATAGAGTCACAGCGTATATGCCCGAAGCAAGCCGATTTGCCCGTAACACAGGGACGGAAGACCTGCTTGGAATCGTCCTGAGCTACCGAGCGCGAGATTATTCTGCCGTTGGCATTTTCGCCGTCGAGAATAAGATCCATATCCGACTCGGCATACTGCTTGCCGTGGGTAAGCAGTTTTTCGTTTATAATCGCACTGCCGTCTTTTTTGACGACGATTTTCGTATTTCTTGCGGTGGAATCAATGCCTTTTATCTGTGTCGTGTCCATCTGTATGGTAGAACCTTCGCCTACGTATACGATAGTTTCGGGGTTCATAATGCGCTCGCCGTTTCCGTCGCCGTCGCCGTAATGGCGCTCGGCGTAGCGTACGATAGAGTTTTTGCCGATATAAAAGGTATGAACACCGTCGTGGCGTGATTCTCCGTCGCCGCAGTTGTGGATACCGCAGCCTGCCATTATCGTAATATCACAGTCGTCACCGATAAAGAAATCGTTATAAACCGTTTCGGAATATCCGCTGTCGGTAATAATTACGGGGATATGCACGGTTTCGCCCTTGGTTCCGCTTTTGATGTTTATATTAATTCCGGGTTTGTCGGATTTGTTTTCGATGCGAATGTTCTCGGTAGAAAATCTTCCTGCCGAATCGCCGTTTTTGCGGATGTTGTATGCGCCGTTGGGGATAGAATCCATAAGCGCGATTTCCTTAAGAAGCGTAAAATCAAGTTTATCCATTCCTACTCGCCCTTTCTCATGTATTCGCATCCCAGCCCTGTGCCCAAAAGCTTGGGGAAGACGTCGTCTTTGCTTCCGTAATCCGAAATTTCGCCGTTAGAAAGCACGCAGATCTCATCGGCAAGCGAAATTATGCGTTCCTGGTGCGAGATGACGATTATTGTCGCATTTGAGGTTTTGTGCAGCTCTCGGAACGTTTCTGTAAGCTTTGCAAACGACCAAAGATCGATTCCTGCCTCGGGCTCGTCAAATATCATCAAACCGCTTTTTCTTGCAAGAATGCTTGCGATCTCTATTCTCTTAACCTCGCCGCCCGAAAGTGAAGTATCGACTTCGCGGTCCACATAATCGGCGGCACAAAGACCTACCTTGTTAAGATAGTTACAACATTCTATTCTTGAAAGTTCTTTTCCGCCCGATGCGATAGACAGCAGTGCCTTTACCGTCATTCCCGTAAACCTCGGCGGTTGCTGAAATCCGTAGCTTATACCTGCGCGTGCGCGCTCGGTGATAGAGGTATTTGTAACGTCAAGTCCGTTCCAGACAATACTGCCGCCCGTAGGCTGAACTATACCCGAAACCGCCTTTGCAAGCGTGGTTTTGCCGCCGCCGTTCGGGCCGGTAAGCACCAAAAAAGTGCCGTCTTTTACCGAAAGACTGATATTTTTAAGTATATCCGTGCGTTCCGCACCGTTTCCTGCGGAAAAACATAAATTTTTTATTTCAAGCATTTTAGTACTCCTTGCGAAATAGAGCATTTTTTATATTATAACACACACCCGCAAAATGTTCAAGTGTCGATTAATAGGTTTATTTTGGGAACATCAAAATACAACAAAATCCGTAAAAATCCACGACATGCGTACGGGATATGTGAACGTAGGGGCGATTCACGAATCGCCCGCGGGTCATTCGTGAATGACCCCTACAAAATCACCTATACAATAAACATCGCGTCATCGAAGTTTACAGGATAAAAGATACGAAGCTTCGATGAGTGAAAAGAGAAGAGTGAAGAGTGAAAAGAAGCGGTTGCTTTTTGCCAAAGCAAAAAGCTTCATTTTCTCTTATCTTTTCTCTCTTATCTTTTATCTGTTCATTCAATAAATCTTTTATTGAATGAACATCGCATCTCCAAAGGAGAAGAACCGATACTTTGTATTTACAGCCTCTCTATACGCGTTCATTGTATTATCATACCCAGCAAAAGCGCAAACCAACATAATAAGTGTGCTTTCGGGGAGATGGAAGTTGGTTATCATCGCATCGACACACCTAAATTTCACACCGGGGTAGAGGAAGATCGAGGTTTCGCCCTCGAAAGGCTGAACCAGACCGTTTTCGTCGGTCACGCTTTCCAAAGTTCGCACGCTTGTTGTACCCACGGCGATAACACGTCCGCCGCGTGCATGGACTGCGTTTATCTTATCTGCCGCTTCTTGGGTCACGCGGATATATTCGGAATGCATTATATGATTTTCAAGATTATCCTCTTTGACGGGGCGGAACGTTCCAAGCCCTACGTGTAGCAGAACGCGAACGATCTCAACCCCTTTTTCCTCTGCTTTTTTCAGCAGTTCGGGGGTAAAGTGCAACCCTGCCGTAGGTGCCGCCGCGCTTCCGTCGGTTTTTGCGTATACCGTCTGGTACCGTGTTTTGTCGGCTAACTTCTCGGTAATATAAGGCGGCAGAGGCATCAAACCGATTCTGTCAAGTATCTCGGTGAAAATTCCGTCGTATTCGAACCTTATTACACGGATACCGCCCTCCAAAACATCAATAACCGTGCCCGAAAGCTCGTCGGAATAGGTTATTTTCTGACCGATTTTTGTTTTTTTGCCGGGGCGTGTAAGGCACTTCCAGCATTCGCCCTCTGCGTTCTCTGCGCGTGAGAGCAAAACCGTTTCTATTTCGCCCGATCTGCCCTCTGCTTTTCCGAAAAGGCGAGCGGCGATAACCTTTGTGTCGTTAATTACAAGACAGTCGCCCTCGTTTAGTCGGTCGATAATATCGCAAAAAGTCTTGTGCTCGGTTTCTCCTGTTGATTTATCAAGACACAGCAGGCGCGATTGGTCGCGCACGGGGCTAGGTGTCTGAGCAATAAGCTCTTCGGGTAGGTCGTAAAAATATGTTGAACGCTTCAAAAGATCCATGTTAACTTCCTTTAACATTGTCTTGCCCTCTGTTTTCGGAATATACTTATTTCGAGAGGACTTTTTAATACAAAAGGATTATACTACATCGTTTAAAATAATTCAACAGAAGAAAAGGAAAATCTCATATGAAAAAGTCACTTGTTTTTCGCGGCGCGGCGACCGCGCTCGCAACACCGTTTGATAACAACGGTATAGATTACCTTGCTTTTGCAAAAATGATAGACCATCAACTCACCAACGGAATAGACGCATTGGTCGTTTGCGGCACGACAGGTGAATCCTCCACCCTTACCGATGCCGAAAAGCGCGAGCTTATATGCTTTGCCGTGCGTCAGGTAAGGGGGCGTGTTCCAGTTATTGCCGGAACCGGAAGCAACGACACAAAACGCGCCTGCGTGATGTCGGAATATGCGGCAAACGCAGGTGTTGATGCCTTGCTGGTAGTAACGCCGTATTATAATAAATGCACACAAAAAGGGTTGGCGTCGTATTATAACGATATCGCCTCTGCCTCGGGACTTCCGTTTATCGCATACAGCGTTCCTGCACGGACCGGCATGAAGATAGAACCCGAAACCGCACAGCAGATTTCCGAAAACCCATTAGCGGCAGGACTAAAGGATGCAGGCGACAGTATTTCGGATACGGCACGCACAATATCGCTCTGCGGAGATGCACTGCCGATATATTCGGGCAACGACGACCGCATACTGCCGGTACTTTCGCTCGGCGGAAAAGGGGTTATATCGGTAATGTCGAATATCATACCGTCGAAGGTAAAGAAGCTCTGCACACTCTTTTTTGATGGCGAGATCGAAAAATCGGCACGTCTTCAAACCGAGCTTATACCGCTTTGCGATGCCTTGCGGTGTGAGGTCAATCCTATCCCCATAAAAGCGGCGCTTGCCGAGATCGGCTTGTGCAAAAATATTCTCAGAGCACCTCTTACGGGCATCTCGCCCGAGAACGCCGAAAAACTGATGACGGTAATAAAGTCGTTGGATTAATAAAAACCTCGAAGTTTAGCATTGTGTTCTAAAGGACACAATGCAGCGATATAAATCCCTAACGGGATTTTCGATATACGCCTTCGGCGTTCGATATGTGCTGCGCACGTGATATGCCCTGCGGGGCGTGAAGGGATTTATATCATATCGAATTTACCTTTAGGTAAATATATCGATTTTTCCGGCAGGAAAAAATATCGCATTGCGGAGCAATATATCGCAAAAAACAACTACCCGAAGAAGAGAAGCAAAAACTCTTTTTCGGGTAGTTTTGTCTTATTCGGTTACAAGCAGGGAATTTGTGTGCCAAATTCCGTTTCAATTAAAGATAAATGTCCTTAGCAACCCTACTCGTTTGTCTTCGGGGTTTTTATTGCTTTTTGATGAAGGTGCGTGGTCTTGGCACCTTGATGAAAGAAATCAGATGTTAAAAATATCGGGAGTAGATTTCTTCTTTTTGGGCTTTATGGGTTCATCGTCACAGCAAGGGTCGGGTTTCTTCGGAGGATTGGGATCCTCGGGTGCGGGATACGTAACGTCGCCGAGACCCGAGGTCTCCGAGAACATAACGTTAGACTTTGTCATATCGACCGCATCGGTGGGTATGATAATCTTAGAAGCCTTGCCGTCGGACATTGCAACGAGCGCTTCGTATTTCTTGAGTTCAAGCACGGCAGAATCGACACCTGCTTCGCGCAATGCGACCAAACCGTCTGCTTCTGCCTTCTTTGCGAGATAAATAGCGCGAGATTCACCTTCGGCGCGAGCGATGCGCGCGTCTCGTTCACCTTCCGCGGCAAGGATCATTGCCTGCTTTTCGCCCTCAGCGCGAGTGATAGCCGCTGCCTTGTGTCCTTCTGCCTGAAGTAGGGTTTCACGACGGTCGCGTTCTGCCTTCATCTGCTTTTCCATCGCGTTTTGAATTCCTGCGGGAGGAATGATGATACGCAATTCAACGCGGTGAACCTTCATGCCCCATTTGTCGGTAGCTTCGTCGAGAATCTCGGTCATTTTCGCGTTGATGGTATCACGCGAGGTAAGGGTGCCGTCGAGTTCGAGTTCGCCAACAAGGTTACGCAACGTGGTTGCCGCTAGGTTTGCAAGTGCAGAAATCGGATTTTCTGCGCCGTATGCGTAAAGCTTTGCGTCGTAAACGGCATAATAAATGACCGTGTCGATCTGCATGGTAACGTTATCTTTGGTGATAACAGGCTGAGGAGGCGAGTCAAGCACCTGTTCCTTGAGCGAGATCCTTTTCGCGATTTTTTCGAAGAGAGGAATCTTGATGTGGAAGCCTGCGGACCACGTGCCCTTGTATTTACCGAGCCATTCGATTACAAATTCGTGTGCCTGAGGAACAATTTTTATATTTGCGATAATTATTGCCAAAATGACAATTGCCAAAAAAACAAAAAAAGGCATAATAGTTCTCCTTTTCATTAATTTACAAATATTATAGTGCATATAGGTCTAAATGTCAACGATGTTTAACAAAACAAAAACGCCGCTTTCTGGAAATTTTCCATCATGCGGCGGAATTTTTTATTTAGCTGTGTCGGAATTTAAGACGTAGAACTTCTATTATTGCGATATCCGCTTTCGGTGCCCGAATGAGTCTGCCGAAAAGTGTACGGTTAGCCAACGGCGTGGCGACGTTTATGCCTACGGAAAAAAGTCGGTCATTAGGCAAAAAGAGAACACCTCGTTAGCGTTGGGGGCAACCGTTATTACGCTTGATTCAAACTTTCGGCATAATTGCTGGCAAGCTCGTCGCATCGCTCGTTATAGGCGTGTCCGTCGTGTCCGCGTACCCAAATAAACTCTACTTCGTGCGTGTTAAGCAACACGTCAAGCTTCTTCCAAAGATCGTCGTTAAGAACCGCCGATTTGTCTGCCTTGCGCCAGCCTTTTTGTTTCCAGCTTGCAAGCCAACCCTTGTTAATGGCGTTTACCAAATATTGCGAATCGCTGTAAAGCATAACCTTGCAGGGGCTTTTAAGTGCGCTCAGTCCCTCGATGGCGGCAGTGAGCTCCATGCGGTTGTTGGTTGTGTTATTTTCGCCGCCGCAAAGCTCTTTTTCTCTGCCCTCGTATTCGAGTATCGCGCCCCAGCCGCCTGCACCGGGGTTACCTTTGCATGCGCCGTCGGTATATATATTTACGGTTTTCAATCGTCAACACCCTTTATTTTTTGCATTCTTATGTCTTTGCCTACAAACTGCAACACCCTGAACTCGCCCAGCAACCTTGACAGCAATCTTTCGCCGTAGGTTTTTCTTATGCCTGCAGGGGAGAGGTTGGATGATATGATCGTCTTTTTGCCGTTTACGATCCTTAGATCGATAAGACTCGTTATTGCCGAAACGCTGTATTGGGTAATGCACTCGGCACCGAGGTCATCGATAATAAGAAGATGGCAGTTTTCGTATTTTTTGCGCTCGGAAATATCCATTCGGTTGAACCTGACGGCATCTACCGTATCAAAGATCTGCTGCGCCGATTCGTAAATTACGCTAAGCCCTTTTGAGGAAACTACATTGGCGATAGCTGCCGAAAGGTGCGTTTTTCCGAGCCCCGTACCGCCGAGGAACAAAAGTCCTGCCGAGGTATCGTTACGAAAACCGTCGGCATATTTTCTGCAACCGTTCAGTATTGCTTCCATCTGCTTTCTCTCGGAACCCTCGGAATAAAAATCGAGCGAGAAATTGTCAAACGTCTTGCCGACAAGTCCGCCTGCAAGTGCGCTTTCTTGGTAATTTTCGCTTGCCATCATATTTTTTATGCATTGGCAGAGCTTCAATCCGCAATATCCGCCGTCGTTGCATTCGTTGCATTCAAACCGCGGAGTATCGTAATCGGGCTCGTATCCTGCCGCCTCGAGCAGACGAGCGCGCTCTGCGGTAAGTGCATCCGATTCGGCGCGCAAAACCTCTATGCTCTCACCGATTATAGACCTCATGGGGATATCCTCAAGAAGAGCGTCTATCTGCTTTATCCTCGGCAACCTTGCATGAAGCTCGGCGCGTTTTATATCCGATTTGTTTATGGCGTCTATTCTTTTTTCGGTCTTTATCCTTAACGCATCATTTAACTTCATTTTTTTCCTCTAACATGTCATCGAAACCCCTCGAAAGAGCCGCTTCGATAAATTCATCACCCACAAAACTGCTTTCGGTTCCGTTGGTGCGCGATGCATCACCGTTATTAACATCTTCCACCGTCACAAATCCGCTCTCGTGCCAACGGCGCAGAATTCCGTTCATATAAGTGGTAGAAAGCTTTCCCGTGGTGTCGATAGTCTTCTCATAGGCGAGCTGTACCGTTTCGAACGGGAACATCCAATCTCCGAACCAACAGTCGAACAGCTTTTTCTCCTTGGGAGTAAGCGCTCTTTCGCCCATGCCGCAAAGCCTGCGAAGCCTGCCGATATCGCTGTTTATCGCCTCTCTGCGCGCAAGATAGGATTCGAACTTGTCGTAAGTATCTATTCCGTCCTCATAAAGTCCGACGGCTTTTTTGAAAATATACTGCAAACTTCTTTTTTCGTTTGCACAGCAATCTTCTATAATACCGCATATCACGGGTGCTGGCAGACGGACAAAATCATACAGATAAAAAAGCGAGCTGTAATCGTTTTTTGTAAGCTGTTTTTCTAAACAATCGCCGGCTACACGGCAGACCAACGAAAAATCGGAATTATTCTCGATAGCATCCGAAAGGGTATCGCTGTCGTAATTGCGGTATGCACTTGTATCCGAGGCAACCTTTTTCTTTGCTTCGCCCTCCTCAAAGATACCTGCACCGCGCCAGAAAGCAACGGCGGACTCTACCTGCGCGACGGTAAGACCGATTTCGCGCGCGGCGTCGTTTACGCTTGTTTCGGGCTCGGAAAAATAATATATAAGCGTTTTCAGTTCTTCGGCAGAAGCCGACTTGATTCGCGCAAGTATTTCCTTAGGCAACAGTATAACATTGTCTTTGGGTGTTTTTATGGCCATGTTTTTTGTTTCCGTTCTGCAAAACTAACTTTTAATAATACTAATGTCGGGAGATACAGAAAATGTCAAATGACTACGCTCTGCCAGATTCCCGACGATCTCTACCGAGTAGGCAATATCCAGCTTTCCGCCGTCCATAGAGAGGGAATTGTCAAGACTTTTTGTGCGGATACGCATCTGAACGGGGAAAAAACCGGTGTTGCAGATGCAGGTGTGTGACTTGCCGTCGGCAAATACCATGTGTGAGTTTATGGGGCCCACGCGGTTTACCGAAACCGTCTGATCTGCAAAGGTATCTATCGTGGTAGTGGTTTCGGTGTTGTCCTCGGTGTATTCTATCCTAAGACCTTCTTTTGTTTTCTTCATCGTTCCCGAAACGCAAAAATCGTCTATTTCGGGGCGTTCTTCTCCACGCCTGGTCAGGTCGGCACTCAGCCGCTCCACACGCACGCGGATATCTATGGGAATTTTCATGAGTTGTCCTTTTTTAATATGTTTCTATATCTATATGCACGGCATCGGTTGCGATATTACTCTGCAAAAATCCATGTGCATTCTGCGAGAACAATTCTGCACCGCCGCTTGTATAAAATTCTATTTTTCCGCCGTTTTCGTTAATAAGACGGTTGTCACTCAAAAGAGCTTTCAGATCATAAGCCGCTTCTGCACCTGCACTTATCAGCTCGGTATTCGGCAGATATTTTTTGATAATGTCTGCCAAAAGCGGATAATGGGTGCAACCCAGTATTGCGGCATCGGGCATCTTTTCGGCAACAGGCGAAAGATATTCGGCAACAATAGCGTTAGTTGCGGCATCCTCGGTGTCGGGATGCCAATTTTCCACCAACGGAACGAACATCGGGCATGCGCAGGGGATGATATCGGTTATGCCGTATTTCCGCAATGCGGCATCAAACGCATGGCTGTTTATCGTTGCGCTCGTGCCCAGAATTGCCACTCTGCCGCACCCTGCGTGTGCGATTTCAGAGGCTTTTTTTGCCGCCGCATCTATCACGCCGACAACAGGCACGCCTGCCGCCTCGGTTACCTCGTTTAGGCAGTTCGAGCTTACGGTTCCGCAGGCTACAAGTATGGCTTTTACCTTTTTCGAAAGCAGAAAACGCGTGTCCTGAAGCGCAAATTTGCGTATAACATCGGGGGATTTTGTGCCGTAGGGTATGCGCGCGTTGTCGCCGAAATATATTATATCTTCGTTGGGCATAAGTCTTTTGAGTTCGCTTATGGCGGTAAGTCCGCCCAGACCCGAATCGAAAACGCCTATCGGGAGTGTATTTGCGGTATTAATACTCATTCCTCGCACCCCTCGGCAAGAAGCAACAGCTTTGTAATAAGTTCGCGGTAGCTAATCCCGATGTGAGCCATCATTTTCGGGTACATGCTTATCGGAGTAAAACCGGGGATGGTGTTTATTTCGTTAAGCATTGCGCCGTTTTCGGTAAGGAAAAAGTCCACGCGCGAAAGACCTCTGCAACCCAGTGCCTTATAAACCTTTACCGCAAGCTCGCGTATTATGTCGGATTCCTGTTCACTTAGCGGAGCAGGCACCATACACTGAGCACGGTCATCGATGTATTTTGTTTCGTAATCATAAAAATCGCTGTTTGCAACAATCTCTCCGCAGACAGACGCAAACGGCTTGTCGTTTCCGCAGACCGCAACCTCTATCTCTCTGCCGACGGTGTTCGGCTCTATAAGCAGTTTTTTATCGTGCTCAAACGCCAAAACAATGCCCTGTCTGAGCTCATCAATATTCTTGGCTTTCGTAATGCCCACCGAGCTTCCTGCATTTGCGGGTTTTACAAAGACCGGATATCCGTATTTTGCCTCGCTTACGGAAATAAGCTCGTCAATATCGGCGTTTTTGTATGCCGAAATAAAAGGAACGACAGGTATTTCTGCGGCAGCGCAAATGGTTTTTGTTGCCGCTTTATCCATCGATACGGCAGAGGAATAGGTATCGCAACCCACATAGGGTATGCCTGCCAGCTCCAAAAGCCCCTGCATTGTGCCGTCTTCTCCGTTTTTGCCGTGAAGAACAGGGAATGCAATATCAATACGAATTATTTCAAAAGTACCGTCTGCGCCGTTTAGAGCGAGTATCCCGTGGTGCGCCTTGCAGGGCGATATCACCGCAGGAACAAGCAACGAACGCTTTTCTTTCCAAGTATAATCGCGTAGCTCGTCGGTACTGCCTTTGAAAATCCACCACTTGCCGTCTTTTGTTATGCCGACAAGCAGAGCATCAAAAAGCTCGCTGTCAAGATTGTCAGCAACATTCGCCGCCGAAACACAGCTTACCTCGTATTCCGAAGATTCGCCGCCGAATATAATTGCAACAGTCTTTTTCATCAAAAACACCTCATTTGAAAGTTATAAAAACATCACCGTATATACCGACCACATAAGCGGTATCGTAACGATGCAGAGCAAACTTGTTGACAAAACAATGTCTGCGGCGGTTTTGCTGTCGCCCCCGTGAGTTTCGGCAAGACTTTGGATCATCGTGGCGGCAGGACAGCAGCCGAGAATAAATGCGGCAGACCGCACTTCCTCGCCAACCTCAATAAGCGAAAACAATCCGCCGAGTATTATCGGGAAAATAATCAATTTTGACAGCGCCGCTATGTAAATACGATAATTTGTAAAAATACCGATAAGCTTTTTGGTGGCAAGCCGCATGCCGAGTATCGTCATACAGACAACCGTTGACATTCTTCCGAGCGTTTCGATATATTCCGCGCCGAAGTCGGGTAATTTGACTCCGAACGCAAAAAGCGAAAACGCGATCAAAAACGATATGCTTGCAGGGTTTGCAAAAAGTGCTTTCACGCTTATATATTTGCGATCGCCCGTCATCATCAACAACCCTATCGTCCATGCCAATATGTTCATGGACATCGAAAACGCCGACGCATATACCAGCACCTCGGGATTGTCGGGGATAAGATGCTCAAGCAGAGGTATCCCCAAAAAACCCACATTTCCGCAAGCACCCGCTACGGCGCAGATCTTCTGCGCGACATCGGTTTTCATTTTGTTGCGGAACAAAAAATAATACAGAAAAATAATAACTATTTGTCCAAGAAAGGTGATCCCGAAAAATATACCCATATTCTTAAGCAGAGTGTCGGTACAGTCGGCAACACTCAGCGAATATATAGAAAGCGCGGGCTGGCAAACATATAGCAAAAACTTTGCAAATACCTTTATCGAATCCTCACCGAGCGCTCTCGCTTTCACAAGGATATACCCCGGAACGCCGTAGGCGATCATCATAAGGACTTTTAATGCAGTTATACCGAACATTTTTATTTCTTAACCTTAACTATTTCGTCAATAACACCGTATGCAAGCGCATCCTCGGCAAACATCCAGTTGTCGCGCTCGGTATCGCTTGCGATCTGTTCTATCGGCTTGCCGATATTTTCGGCAAGAATACGGTTTATCCTGTCTTTTGTGCGTTTTGCAAAATTGGCGGCGATAATAACATCGGATGCCTGACCGCCTGCCGTGCCGATTACCTGATGAAGCATAACCTCGCAGTTTTCCAACCCGTAACGCTTGCCTTTTGTTCCTGCCGCGAGCAAAAATGCGCCCATACTGCAAGCCGAGCCTACACATACGGTCGAAACATCGCACTTTATCGAGCGGATGGTATCATAAATCGCAAACCCTGCCGACACGCTTCCGCCGGGGGAGTTTATATAAATGGTTATATCCTTATCGGGATCCTGCGCTTCCAAAAACAGAAGCTGTGCTACGATACTGCACGCAAGATCATCGTTTATCTCGTTAAAAAGAAGTATTATCCTATCCTTTAGCAGACGCGAAAAAAGGTCGTAACCATTGTGTCTGCCGCCTTCGTTTTCAAAAAAAGTGGGGTTGGCTATCATGTTTTGCCTCCGTTATGGTCATAATCAACTAATTTTATCACATTTCCCCCCGCTTTTCAATAGCAATTTATGCCGTCATATGCAAAAGAAACACGCAATATGTAGTAAAAACAGCGATATGATTTGACATTGGGCGGTTAAAGAGTTATAATTGACTTACTAAAGGAGGTGAACCTCGAAAATGCAAAAAAAACCATTGCTCTTATCTCCCGCAGGGAGCAAAGAAGCACTCAAGGCGGCTGTAAACGCCGGTGCCGACGAGGTTTATCTCGGAGGAGCGGACTTTAATGCCCGTATAAATGCCGCGAATTTCGACAGAGCCGCGCTTGTTTATGCCGGCGAGCTTTGCAGACACACGAATGTGGGACTGCATATAACCCTCAACACTTTAATATATGACAAAGAGTTCAAATCGGTGCTCGAATATGTTTCGTTCCTTGCCGACAAGGTAAAACCCGATGCTCTGATAGTTCAGGATTTGGGGTTGGCTCTCACCATTCGGCGCGAATTTCCGCAGCTTGCACTGCATGCCAGCACCCAAATGCGTATACACTCCCATCTCGATGCCGAATACCTAAAATCGCTCGGTTTTACCCGTGCCGTGCTTGCGCGTGAATTGCCGAGGGAAGATATTGCTTCTTTTGTCAAAACAGGCTTGGAAACCGAGATTTTTATTCACGGCGCCATCTGTGTAAGCGAAAGCGGCGGATGTCTTATGAGCTCGGTTATCGGCAACCGAAGCGGCAACCGCGGCGAGTGCGCACAGCCCTGCCGTCTGCCGTATAAGGGCAACGAGCGTTATCCGCTGTCGCTAAAGGATATGTGTCTGGCATCACATATAAGGGAAATTTCGGACATAGGCGTGACCGCGCTCAAAATAGAGGGCAGGATGAAAAGCCCCGAATATGTCGGCGCGGTAACATCCGTCTATCGCCGTCTTATCGACGAGAACCGCAATGCGACGGGGGAAGAAATAAAATATCTCGCAAATGTATTTTCGAGAAGCGGATTCACCGACGGATATTTTGTATCGAAGATAAACAAAAGCATGTTCGGTATCCGCCGCGAGGACGATAAACGAATAAGCGAAAAGACCGATATCCGTCCCATAAAGGCTCAACCGCGAGCCAAAAGAGAGGTTCAAAAAGTACCTTCTGAATGCATACTGCCCGAGAGGGATGAATCTGTAACGCTTCACCCGTCGAAACAAAAGGGGCTGGTGCTCCGTTTCGAGGGTGATCTTCCGTCGGAGGGGTTCCTCAAAAAATATGCATCCTCCGCCGTGCGTATAGACGTGCCGCTTTGCTCATGCACCGACAAACGGTTTTCGGAATATACAGATAAGGTGTCGGCAGTAATTCCGCGCTCGATCTTTAATAACGAGCTCGAAATTGTAAAAAAACAGATCGCCGCGGCAAAACGGATAGGCATAAAAAATGCAACTATATCCTCGTTCAACCACATAACGCTCTGCGAGGGGATGTATCTTCACGGCGATTATGCATTTAATGTTGTCAACCGAGAAACGCTTGCTCTGCTCGAGAATTACTCGTTTTCCTCGGTGATGCTCTCGCCCGAGACCGACGGCAAATTTGTCCGTTCAAGCAAATGCGCGCTTGAATATATCGGTTACGGCAGAACACCGCTTATGTATACGCGCACCTGTATTATTTCTAACCTTGCAGGATGCAAAAATAAGGGGAAATGCTTTGGCACGCTTGTTGACCGCACGGGCGCAAAGTTCCCTGTTATAAGCGGACACAGCCATACGAACACAATATATAACTCTCTTGCAGGCTATCGTCTGGACCGAAAAAACGAGCTTAAAAAATCGGGTGTAGGTCTGCTCACCTTGCTGTTTACCGACGAACCCGAACCACGCATGGAAGAAATAATAAACCTTGCGCTGTCGGGCGAAAAACCGAAATTTGAATATACAAGAAGATAGCAACACGATAACTCAAAAAAGGACACGATTGTGTGTCCTTTTTTTAGATTATTTCCATACCTATCATATAACACAAATCGGCAGAGAAAAGAATATCTCTGCCGAATTTTGTCGTATCTGTAGGGGCGATTCACGAATCGCCCCTGCAGCATTAAAAAACATCCTTATGAGAACACTCATAAACCCAATTCTTTTTCGTTTTATTTCGGCAGTATCAACTTTATGCGCTTCGGCAGAATTTCGATCGTTGGGTTTTTCATGGGGTATATATCGCCGTCGAGGTTAAGGTCTATTATGTTTTCCGAAACGAATTGCATCGTTTTGCAGCGTTTGCTCGAAACTATGTCTTTGAACTCGTCGATATGTCTGCCGGCGCGGAATTTGCCCACAAGCGAAAACAGTTTTGCTTTGGAAACCGTGTTTATACTGATAACATCAAGCAAGCCGTCGCTTATATCGGAATAGGGAGAAGCTTTGAATCCTCCGCCGTAATACCTGCCGTTTGCGGCAAGTGCGAAAAGATAAGGACCGTCGCTGTTTCCGAACGGCTCGCCGTCTGCATACAGCCAAAAATAGTTTTTGGTGTCGGTGAATACGCATTTTACAAGCGAAATATTATATGCCATGCCTCCGCTCACAAGCGGAAGTTTTTTGTATTTTTCCTGCCCGTTAGCGACAGCGGCATCAAATCCTGCGGAGATGATATTAAGGCTCACGCGTTCGTTTTGCTCCTCGTCTTTTGCGAGAATCAAATCTGCGTCGATAATTTCTCCGTCAAGAAGTCCGCGCAGACTTCTGAATTTCTCGGCAGGGATATCAAGACTTTTTATAAAATCGTTGCCCGAACCCACGGGAACAACGGCAACGGCGCAGTTATCGTTGCCCGAGCGGTATATTCCGTTTGCAACCTCGGCAAGCGTACCGTCGCCGCCGCATGAGTATATACGGACAAAGTCGTCGGCGTTTTCTCTTAGATAACGCTCGACCTCGGCTTCGGCAGAGCCTTTGCAGCTTGTGACAAAAATGTCGTATGCATCGGATATGCCTAACTTTTCGATTATAATTCTCAGTTTTGCCGTTCTGTCTTTTGTGCCGGCGGCAGGGTTAAGTATAAAAAGATGTTTAGTCATTATTCTTCTCTATCGTCGGTTTTTTTCCTGTATCTGCAGGTGAGGGGATAGGGTCGGAGAGCGAGATTATATCTTCTATCCCTTTTGCAAATAAGAATGATTTTTTTGTTTCGTTTGTGCAATCCAGCGCGCGTATCGGTTTTGTTACAATATCAATAACAGCTTTTTGCTTTGCTCGGCGCAGGATAGAACGCCCTGTTTCGTTTGCGGCAAGAACGCAGGTATAACTCGGCATTTGGTGTATCTGCTTGGCGGTTATCCCGAAAACAATAGCGTTTACGGCGCGCCTTATGCGTGCCGAGGTGTAGTTTTTGTCGGTGCATTCGGCAACGATAGCGTTAACCGAACTGCATTTTATCGATGCCGCAAGTATCTTTTTTACAAGATCATCGGGCGCGGAATAAATATCTGTCGGATACAATCCGCTTTCGTTCATACGCCTTAGCGTTCCGATGAAAAATGAGTTTAATTTCGAATCATCGCGCGGAAAACTCTTGTTTATCTCGGGTTCAAAAACCTGTCGGCTCTGTTCGGGAATCAGATCAAGCATTTTTTCGCCGCTTTCGGCATTGCGTATCTCGGTAGAGGAGAAAAATCCTTTTTGCCGCTTGATGATAAACGGTGATAACGCTTTGCCGTTCATTGCCGAAAGATATTCAAGCGCAAGAATGTTGTTCGGTTTTTTTACCGCCAAAGAGGCGGTTTCGCCCAGCGCGCTCCCCACAAGCTCGGTCACTGCCTGCGGATACGACGCGTTTTTGTGTTCTTCGACAAAATTCCTCACTGCCTGTGCAAAATCGCTGTTTTTTGTCAAACGGTGTATGTCAAAAAGCAGTTCGGGAGAATCCTCGGCACCAAAAGCAAGCGCATCCGAACCAATCGCGTCGGCAATATGCACGCCTGCACGGGCAAAATCGCTTGCCGAGGAACAGCACCAGGGAATCGGCAGTTCCAGCACGAGATCGGCACCGTTTTTCAGTGCCGCTTCGGCACGCAGATATTTGTTTGCGACTGCCGCCGAGCCCCGCTGAACGATATCGCCGCTCATGATGCAGGCAACACCGTCAAATTCCGACTTCAGCGTTTCCATCTGGAACCTGTGCCCGAAATGGAAGGGATTGTATTCGCATATAACAGAAACAAAACGCTTTGTGTCCATTTGGTAAAAGTTCCTTGTAAAATACTTGCAATTAGTTGATAAAGGTAGTATAATGAAAAAAATATGAATTGTCAAGTAAGGAGAAACTATGTATATTCTTGTTGTTAACGCAGGCAGTTCCTCGCTCAAGTATCAGCTTTTTGATATGGATAAGCAGGAGGTTGCCGCAAAAGGTCTATGCGAGCGTATCGGCATCGACGGCAGACTTACCCACACTTCCACCGGCAAGGAGAAGATCCAGAAGGATATCCCCATGCCCACACACGCACAGGCTGTTGCCGCTTTGGTCGAGTCTTTGACCGATAAAGAGCACGGCTGTATCGCAGATATGTCTGCAATCTCGGCAGTCGGTCACCGTATCGTGCACGGCGGTCCTTGGCTTATAAAGAGTGTCCGTGTTGACGAAAATGTCATTGCCGACCTCGAAAAGTGCCGCGATCTCGCGCCGCTTCACACCGTACCTCACCTTTTGGGTATCCGCGGATGTATGGAGGTAATGCCTTCCACACCGCAGGTATTGGTTATCGATACTGCATTCCACCAGACAATGCCCCCCGAGGCATATACCTATCCTATCAAATACGAAGTTGCTCAGAAGCACAATATCCGCCGTTACGGATTCCACGGTACCTCGCACCGTTATGTTTCGGGCAAGGCTATCGAATATCTCGGAAACCCCAACGCAAAGATCGTTACCTGCCACCTCGGCAACGGTTCCTCGATAAGCGCGGTCGATGCAGGCAAGTGCATAGATACTTCTATGGGCTTCACCCCGCTTGAGGGTGTTATTATGGGCTCGCGTTGCGGCGCGATCGACCCTGCCGTTGTTCCGTTTGTTATGGAAAAAGAAAATATTCCTGTCAACGAAATGGGCGACTGGATGAACAAGCAGTGCGGATTCCTTGGCGTTTCGGGCGTTTCGAGCGACCTGCGCGAGATCACCGCGGCTATCGACAGCGGCAACGAGCGTGCGGCTCTTGCTTATAATATCCTTGCTTATCAGATAAAGAAATATATCGGTTCCTATACCGCCGCAATGAACGGCCTTGACTGCGTAGTATTCACTGCAGGCGTAGGCGAAAACGATGCGCGTCTGCGCGCTCTCGCACTCGAGAACATGTCCTACTACGGCATCGAGCTTGATAAAGAAAAGAACAACACTCGCGGCGAGATCGAGATCAGCACTGCAAATTCCCGCGTAAAAGTACTCGTTATTCCTACTAACGAGGAGCTTGTTATCGCATCCGATACTATGCAGATAATTTCCGAATCCAACAAATGAGTTCCGAAAAAGAACAAAATATAACCCACGAAGGTCACCGCAAACGCTGTAAAACGCGCGTGTTGACCGATGGGTGCATGAAGATGTCGGATGTCGATCTGCTCGAAATGCTGCTGTTTTATTCGGTGCCGCGCGTCGATACCCGTAAACAGGCGGAATCGCTGATAAACAAATTCGGGTCACTTCAGGGCGTGTTGAATGCCGACAAAGACGAGATTGCAAAACATGCAGGTCTGAAAGAAAACACCGAAATACTTTTTGCCTTACTGAGCGAAACGGTATCTCGCGTTGCGGTAAAAGAGGATAATTCCACTCTGCTCGAGGGAGATAATATCAAAAAATATCTTATCGAGCTTTATCGCGGCTCCGCTGCCGAGACCGTGTATGCGCTGTACTTCGGCGCAGACGGAAGTTTTCTCGGCAAACAGCTCGTTTTTAGGGGCGGTATCAGCTCGGCGCGGTTTGCACTGCGCACGGTTACCGAGGGCGTTATCCGCATAGGGGGCAAATCGGTGGTTTTGGCACACAATCACCCGAGCGGTATTCTCGTTCCGTCGGGCGATGACATTATTTCCACAAAACGCATTGCGGCACACCTCGCCGCAAACGATATAAATCTTATCGAGCATTATATCGTTGGCAAAGACGACTGCGTGGGAATATTCAATCTGGAATAATAAAAAATCAAGCTTCGTTTTTATTTTGAAGCTTGATTTTTTTATTTCAAAGGTTTGTTGTATTCGAGTGCGAAAGTATATGGGAATGACGGCGTTTAGGGGTTCGAATCCCCTGCACCGCAAGACAATACATATTCCTCGGCAGACCGTACGCCGTCGATAGCGGCAGAAATTATACCGCCTGCATACCCTGCGCCCTCACCCAGCGGATATATGCCTTTTATATTGCTTTGACGGTCGTCAAACCGTTTTATGCGTATGGGCGAACTGGTACGGCTTTCGACTGCGGTTATGATCGCCTCTGCATCGTCAAACCCTTTTATTTTCTTTCCGAAATCACGCAACGCCTCTCGGAATGATCGGTTTATCTCGCTCGAGAAAAGGCTTGAAACATCGCACATTTTCACGCCGCGCGGATAGGTGGGTTCGATGCTTGACTGCGATTTGGGCTCGCCAAGATAATCGCCCAGCATCATGGCAGGTGCGGTAAAATCGCCTCCGCCGAGTAAAAATGCTTTTCTTTCCAGGCTTTCTCTGTAATCATAGCCTGCAAAAATTCCGTCGTGCGGCAGGTCGGAGGGCAATATTTCGCAGAGAATTGCGCTGTTTGCATTCTTCTCGTCGCGTGCATGATAGCTCATTCCGTTTGTTACAAGCCGTTCCTGCTCGCTTGCCGCCGAAACAACATGGCCGCCGGGGCACATGCAAAAGCTATAGACGGTTCTGCCGGTAGTGCAATGCCTGAACAGCTTGTATTCTGCAGGCGGCAGAAAACGCAGATCTCCGTTTTCGCCGTACTGCGCGGTGTCAATGTTTTTTTGCAGATGCTCTATGCGGAACCCTACCGAAAAGGGTTTTTGCTCGAGCTCCGCGCCGTGCTTATAAAGCATTTCGGCAATATCGCGCGCAGATTGTCCCGTGGCAAGAAAAAGCGTGTCGGTTTCTATAACACCGTCGCTTGTAACGACCGATTTTAACGCGCCGTCTTTAATAATTATATCGTCAAGACGGGATTCAAACCTGATCTCGCCGCCCAACGAGATTATCTCACGGCGGATATTGGCTACCACCTCACGCAGAAGGTCGGTGCCGATGTGCGGTTTCGCCATATACAGCGTTTCCTTAGGCGCGCCTGCACGCACAAGCTCCCGAATAACAAACTGCCCGCGGAAGCTCTTGTCCTTTACGAGCGTGTTCAGCTTTCCGTCGGAAAATGCGCCTGCACCGCCCTCGCCGTATTGTATATTCGAATTTTCATCAAGCGCTCCGCCGCCGAAAAAGATATCTACATCCTTTTTGCGTTCTTCGCCCTTGCGGCCGCGTTCGAGCACTATCGGGCAAAAACCCGACCGCGCAAGACACAGCGCGGCAAATATACCCGCAGGACCGAACCCTGCGACAACAGGGCGTGACACGGGCGGATTTTTGGTCGCGGGGAAGATATACTCGGATTCGGGTTGAACGATGTCACCGCCGCACCGTGCGGAGATTGCTTTTTCGTCGGCATGCTCTGCAAATATATCTACCGTATAAACGAATTTTGCTTTTCCGCGCCGAGCGTCGAGCGATTTTTTTCTTATCTCGTAACCAAACGAACCGACAGGCAACCCGATTATCTCCGACAGCCTTGTTTCGAGCGAAAGAGCGTCCTCGCGCGGAGAACGCTCAAGCGTTAATCTTATCATAAAATAAAATTATTTGAAGTTTTTGTCGAGCCAAGCCTTATAGTCGTTATAAAGCTTGACCGAATCGGGATGGCCGCAATAAGCAATGGTGCCGGGCTTGTTGAACATACCCGGATACTGATAAATAAGTATTTCGTCAACATAAGGCGAAATGCTCTTTATCTGACGCTCGATACGCCCCATGTCTGCGGCATACAGCGCGCTGCGGTAAACCTCACCCTCGAACTCGAACACTTCCATATCTGCCCAAAGTGCGCTTCTGCCTGCCTTGTCGTGCGCCTTACGGAGCGCGGCATAATATGCCTCGGTTTCTTCGGGGAGCGACTTGCGAACACCGATTTCGTCCTGATATGCGATAATGTCGCAATCAAGGGTTTCGAGCTGAGAAATAAACTTGTCGTCGGTTATCAGCTTGTTGGTGCCGTAGGGTGCGATAAGCACCTGCAATTTCGGGTCGATAGTTCTGGCGAATGCGGTGTATTCGTTAACATACTTTATAAATTCTTCGGTATAATAAGGAACGATTCCCAACTCGTCGGGGAGATACCAACCGTAGAACGCCTTGCTCTTGCCGTAAAGTGCATAAAGCTCGGTCATGGCTTGGAAAGCGCGTTTTTGAACCTCGGGGCTGGTCATGTTGTTCAATGTCTGGGTCCAGATGCCGTAAAAACCGCAGGACATAAAAATCTTCATGTCGTTACGCTCTGCGGCACGCATTATTGCACCTATAGGATCTTTTGCGCCCATGTTCGCAAAAGGATAAATGTCGGTCTTAAAATAACTCTCGGTAAATTCGGGATAGGCAATCGAGGACGCCATCAGTACGACATACTTCATTCCGAGCGAAGCGATTTCGTCTATCTTTGCCTGCCATTGTTCGTCGGAGAACCAACGGCAGATAGGGTTCCAATATTTACCCTCGGCTCTGTTGTGGTGATGGAACTCAAACCAGGTTCCTGTAATCTTTTTAAGCATGTTTTGTTTTCCTTTCCGCATTGCTGTGGTTTATGTTTTGAGGATACCATTTTATCAAACGCTTTTCAATAGTTTTCGCAAAAAAACTATTGCGATAATGGCGAGAACAATATATAATATAACAAAAAGGGAGGCGTTGTGTATGAAAAGAATTTTATGTTGTCTTATATCAATGGTAATACTTGCGGCTTTCTTACCTGTGGGAAGTATGGCGCTGAGCAAAGACAGCACCGAGTTGGTGGTTGTTGCGTTCGGTGACAGTATAACCGCTGCAGATAACTGGCAAAAACATTTGGAATCGCAGTTCGGGATCGATATTATAAATGCAGGTGTAGGCGGCGACTCCACAAAAAGCGCAAAATCCCGTTTTAAGACCGATGTTTTAAATAAGTTCCCGGATGTTGTATTTATCAGCTTCGGCACAAACGACAGCGCCATCGATATGGCAAAGTCGGTTACCGTGGCAGAGTATAAAGAGAATTTAACATACTATATAGAAGAGTGCAAAAAGGTCTGTGCAAAGGTAATTATCAATATTCCGCCCCCTGTTGTTGACGAGTTATATTTGACCCGTCACCAGTCGGCACCGTTTGAACCCTACGGCGGTCCCAACGGGTTGGTTGCAATATATGCGGAGGCGGCACGCGAGGTTGCGCGCGAGCAGGATGTTTACTATACCGACCTGAATCAGGTGTTTTCTTCGACCGACGATTATACAAAGTATTTCCCCGACGGTGTTCATCCGAGCGATACGGGCTACAAAATGTATGCCGACGCGGTTGCGCCCATATACGAAAAACTGTTTCTCGGCGACGTGGATTTCGACGGAAGTGTTGATGTGCTGGACTATATCCTTATCAAGCGCGCCTGTCTGAAAACCGTTACGCTTGACAGCGAAGAAAGCAAACGCGCCGACATTAACAAAGACGGAATAGTAGACGCGCAGGACTACATTTTTGTAAAGCGTATTTGTTTGGGCAACTATAAGATAGTATAAATTTATAAAAAGACTTTGCTTCTAAAGTGTCTCGAGGCAAAGTCTTTTATTGTTTTTATATTATATTTTGAAACGATAAAATAAACAGAATGCAGGTGACGATAATCAAAGCCGCAACGATCAACATGCCGAAAGAGCTTTTTTTCTTTTCGGTGCTCTCGGTCTGCGCTACATAACCTGCCTTCCTTAGCGATGCGACAACGGGACGGTAAAGGAGAAAGGTGAAAGCGGCGTTCAGACCTGCTTTTAGAAGGTTAAAAGGCAGAAAAGCAGGGATGAGAAGCTTTATTATCTCCTCGCGCGGAGCATCCATGTATAATGGTGCAATAAGATAATTCCAAAGCATCATAACCGCAACCATTAAAGCACTGCCGACAAGCAACCCGATCACCGCTCCTGCAAGGGTGCGGTTTTTCTTGTAAATAATCGAAGCGGTGCAGGCAAACGAGCAACTTGAGATTATATTCATCACCAAGCCGATAAAGGCGGTTTCGCTGACCGTCAGCATTTCTATAACCGAAACGATCACCGATACCGCAAACGACATCATCGGGCCCCATATCAAACCGCCCAAAGCAATTATTACATCTTTCGGATCGTATTTCAAAAACAGCACGACCGGCACTCGCCCGACAACCATAACGATATACGCCAAAGCGCACAGCATGGCTGCCATAGTGATTTTTTTGATATCTAGTTTTTTGCTTGCGGACATAAAAACAGCCTCCCAAACTAACTTCGGAGGCATAAAAAATCATACAGCGATGCTATAAACAGCAAAAACCGCATCTTCTTCCATCCAGACTTTACTGTTGGTCTCGGAATCGCACCGAATCATGTGCCAAAAGCACTCGCGGACTGTACCGCCAATCGGGAATTTCACCCTGCCCCGAAGATTTATCTTTAATTGTCTTATATATTATATGCTTTTGATTTTGCGGTGTCAATAGTTGATTTTATAAAAAAAGTGTGTTATACTGTGCGTTAATATAATATTTTGCTTTCCAAAAGTAGGTTTGGAGTTGTTTGTATGAAAATTATTATTGTCGGGTGCGGAAAAATAGGCACCTCGATACTGGAAAATCTTGTCGGAGAGGGGAACGACGTTGTCGCTATAGACGCATCTCCCTCGGTTATTGACGAAATAGGTAACATATATGATGTTATGTGTGTTTGCGGAAACGGTGCCGACACCGAAACGCTTGAGGAAGCCGGTGTTTCCAAGGCCGATTTGTTTGTCGCCGTTACAAATTCCGACGAGCTTAATATGCTTGCCTGCTTTGTTGCCGAAAAAATGGGTGCAAAGCACACCATCGCGCGCATAAGAAAGCCCGAATACAACGACAAAAGCCTTGATTTTATGAGCAAGCAACTAAACCTCACCGTTTCTGTAAATCCCGAATGGATGGCGGCAAAGGAGTTGTTTAACATACTCAAATTGCCGGCGGCGGTAAATATAGAGAGCTTTTCGGGCGGGAATCTCGAAATGGTCGGTATACGCCTAAAGCAGAATTCCATACTCGACGGATTGAGTCTTATCGAGCTTAGGCGCAAGTACAAGGCGCAGTATCTTGTTTGCGCGGTTCAGCGCGGAGACGAGGTATATATTCCCGACGGTAATTTTGTACTCAAAAGCGGGGATAAAATCGGTATAGCCGCATCGAGCTCCGAGATACAAAAGCTTCTCAAAATGCTTTCGCTCGTGCAAAAATCGGCAAGAAGTGTAATGATACTCGGCGCAAGCCGTATATCCTATTACCTTGCAAAACGGCTTATAAACAGCGGTAACAAGGTTATTGTTATTGACAAGGACGAGCGCGTTTGCAAGGCATTTGCAGACGAGCTTCCCGATGCCGTGGTTATATGCGGCGACGGCGCCGAGCAGGAACTGCTGCTCGAGGAAGGATTGGGTTCGACCGATGCTTTCGTTGCGCTGACGGGTATGGACGAGCTTAATATTCTTATTTCGATTTTCGCCGCTTCGCAGAACGTGCCGAAGGTCATTTCCAAGGTTAACCGTACAGAGCTTGCATCCATGGCGGACAAGCTGGGCCTTGACTGTATAATATCTCCTAAAAATATCGTTTCAAACGTGCTTGCGCGTTATGCAAGAGCTATCAAAAACTCACAGGGCGCAAACGGTATAGAAACACTTTATAAACTCATGGACGGCAGTGTCGAGGCACTTGAGTTTAACGTAAGTAAGGATTTTAAGGGATTGGGCAAACCGCTTAAGGAGCTTTCGCTCAAGCCGAATATCCTTATTGCAGGCATAATTCGCGGCAGAAAGGCGCTTATCCCGGGCGGTGACGACGAGATTTTTGCCGGGGACAGGGTAGTGGCAATAGTGTCGGGGCAGCAACTTCTTGACCTTGACGATATTCTAAGGTAAAAAGGCGGTCGTAACAAATGAACCGAAAAATGGTATTTTACATGTTCGGCCGTATCGGGCAGACAATCGGCGCATTGCTGTTGTTGCCTGCGGTAGTCGCGGTTATCTACGGCGAATACCGTCAGTTATGGTCGTTCATTGCCGTTGCCGCAGGTGCGTTGGTGCTGGGAAGCGTTATTTCTTGGATATCCAGAACGGCAAACAAGGTTATATATGCAAAAGAAGGTTTTGCGATAGTTTCGCTGGCGTGGATATGTATGTCGACAGTAGGTGCGTTGCCGTTTGTTCTGAGCGGCGACATACCGCCGTATGTCGATGCGCTGTTTGAAACGGTAAGCGGATTCACGACAACCGGTGCATCAATATTGCGTGACGTAGAGGCAATGAGCTACAGCATGCTGTTTTGGCGCAGTTTTACCCACTGGGTAGGCGGCATGGGCGTGCTTGTGTTTGTCATGGCAATAGTATCAAGCATGCCCGACCGTTCTATACACATCATGCGTGCCGAAATGCCGGGGCCTGTCGTGGGCAAACTCGTTCCGCGCGGACGCGATACTGCAAAGATACTTTACCTTATATATATAGTAATGACTCTCGTTCAG
>JAZTZF010000141.1:0-24205 GCA_045637325.1 Eubacteriales bacterium
GATATCGCGTGTTGTAATTTTGTTTAAACTTATTCTTGCCGAAATCAAGCATATGCTTCATCCGCGTGCGGTGACTTCGGTCAAGTTCGAGGGCAAGGCGATCGATAAGCAGACGCTCAACAGCGTGGCGGTATATTTTGCAGTGTATGTTTTGAGCATCATTGCAACATTTTTACTGATCTGCGGCGAGCCGTTTGGGTTCGAAAGCAACTTTTCGGCGGTGATCGCCACGTTTAATAATATCGGTCCCGGTTTCGGTGAGGTCGGCCCCATGGGCGGTTTTGCGGATTATTCCGATTTTTCAAAAATAGTCTTCTCGTTTGCCATGTTGCTCGGCAGGCTCGAAATATTCCCGTTGGTAATCGCTCTTTCTCCGTCTACTTGGAAAAAGAGCAGGTAATAAATAAACAAAAACGCTTCTCAAATGAGAAGCGTTTTTTGTATGCTGTTTTAATCCTTTGGGACAAAGATTATTTAACCATAACTCTTCTGATGCCTTGGATTGCCGAAATATCCGAAACTACAGAGTCGGTAATGCTGTCGTTGGTGTCGAATACCGATACGGCGTTGTTGCCCTTTGCCTGCGAAAGCAGGGACTCAATGTTGACGTTATCGCTTGCAAGAACGCCCGAGATCTGGGTAATTATGTTCGGTACGTTTTCGTGAAGCACGACTACGCGGTTGCTTTCGGTACGGGCAAGCTGAATTTCGGGGTAGTTTACGCTGTTGCGGATATTGCCGTTTTCGATAAAATCAACAAGCTGTTCTGCCGCCATAACTGCGCAGTTGTCCTCCGATTCGGGCGTGGAAGCGCCGAGGTGGGGGATACAGATAACGTGAGGTACGCCGATAAGCTCTTCGCAAGGGAAGTCGGTCACGTAGGATGCAACCTTTCCGCTTTCGAGCGCCTCGATAAGGTCGGGTATGTTTGCAAGATCACCGCGCGAAAGGTTGATAATGCGAACACCGTCTTTCATTTTTGCGATGTTTTCTTTGTTTATAATACCCTTTGTAGAGGGAAGCGAGGGGATATGGTAGGTGATATAGTCGGATTCTGCATAGATCGCATCATAATCGTCTGCCTTGCGAACCGCACGGGAGATAGACCATGCGTTTTTAACGGTTATGTAAGGGTCGCAGCCGACAACCGACATTCCGAGCGAGGAAGCGGTGTTTGCAACCATACCGCCGATGGCGCCGAGACCGATAACACCAAGGATTTTGCCCTTTATTTCGGGACCAACGAACTTGCTCTTGCCCTTTTCGACCTGCTTGCCGATATCGGGAGTGCCCTTAAGACTGCTTGCCCAGTTGATACCACCAACGATATCGCGCGAGGCGAGCAACAATGCCGCAACCGCAAGCTCTTTTACGCCGTTCGCGTTTGCACCGGGGGTGTTGAAAACAACGATTCCGTTTTCGCTGCAACGGTCGATGGGAATATTGTTTACACCTGCGCCTGCACGTGCGATGGCAAGAAGTTCTTTGCCGAACGGTTCATCATGCAACGCGGCACTGCGTACAAGTATACCCTGCGGATTTTCGGCGGTTTCCGAAACGTTGTATTTTTCGTTATCGAATACGTCAAG
Source organism: Eubacteriales bacterium (assembly GCA_045637325.1). GTDB lineage: Bacteria > Bacillota > Clostridia > Oscillospirales > CAG-382 > Coliplasma. The sequence continues at coordinate 1,590 of JAZTZF010000141.1, forward strand.
ACCGATCTGGCTGATCTTGTTATAAAGCTTAATGTTTGTCATCAGGCGTTCTCCTTTTCGTAATTGCGCATGAATTCAACAAGTTTCTCAACACCCTCAACAGGCATTGCATTATAGATAGAAGCGCGCATACCGCCTACAGAACGGTGACCCTTGAGGTTTACAAAACCTGCTTTGGATGCAGCAGAGCAGAAATCCTTGTCTTTGTCTGCATCGCCGGTAACGAAGCATACGTTCATGAGCGAACGAACTTCTTTATCTGCGGTAGCACTGAAAAGCTTGGAGGTTTCGAGATAATCGTAAAGCAGATTTGCTTTCATAACGTTGATCTTTTCGCGTTCTTCCAATCCGCCTGTTTCGAGCAACCACTTGAATACGAGACCTGCAACGTAAATAGAGTAGCAGGGAGGAGTATTGTACATAGAGCCGTTGTCTGCCTGAACCTTATAGTCGAGCATTACGGGAGTACCCTCGCGTGCGTTGCCCAAAAGATCCTCACGGACGATAACTACGGTAAGACCGGAGGGACCCATGTTCTTCTGCGCGCCTGCGTAGATAAGACCGAATTTCGAAACGTCAACGGGACGGGAAAGAATGCCCGAGGACATATCTGCTACCAAGGGGATATCTCCTGTTTCGGGGATATAGTCGAAGCAGGTGCCGAAAATGGTGTTGTTATAGCAAATGTGAACGTAGTCGGCATCGGGAGAGAATTTGTCAACACGGGGAACATATGCAAAGTTCCTGTCCTTGGAAGATGCAATAATATTCACTTCGCCGTACTTGGCGGCTTCTTCGGCAGCTTTTTTCGAGAACTGACCCGATACGATATAATCCGCCTTGCGGTTCTTGTTCATAAGATTAAGAGGAACTGCGGCAAACTGCTGAGTAGCACCGCCCTGAAGGAAAAGAACCTTGTAGTTGTCGGGGATGTTCATCAATTTGCGGAGATCGCTCTCTGCCTCGTCGATAATTGCCTGATAAACGGGAGAACGGTGGCTCATTTCCATAACAGACATGCCGCTGTTATTGTAGTTCATCATTTCGGATGCGGCTTTTTCGAGCACCGATTCGGGAAGCATGGAAGGACCTGCGGAAAAGTTATAAACGCGTTGCATATGTTTATCTCCTTACTTAGAAAGAAAAAAGTTTTCATATTAAAAAATATTCTACCTCATTATCGCGATGAAGTCAATAGATTTTCGCAAGTTTGGATACAAGTTTAGATATTATTTAGTTTATCTGTTGACATGTTTTGGAAGTTTTGATAAAATAAACAAAACAATATTGAATTTTTCCTAAAAACGATGAAAGGCAACCGTTATGAAAAAGAAACTCGGGTTCGGTATAATCGGATGCGGTATTATATCCGATTTTCATGCCAATGCTATCAGCGAATGTTCCAACGATGCAGAGCTTATAGGTGTATGCGACGTTGTTTATGACGCGGCCGAAAAGTTCGCGCACAGACATAGAACCTCGGTATTCAAGAACGAGGCAGAGCTTCTTGCAAGCGACGAAATTGACGTTGTATGTATTTGTACCCCCAGCGGATACCACCATTCGTCTGTTATCGCTGCGGCTCGTGCAGGCAAAAACATTATCTGCGAAAAACCGCTTGCTATCAACAAAGAACAGCTTGATGCAGTAGAAGAAGAATGTCTAAAATCGGGAGTCACCGTTTCGGTAATCTCTCAAAACCGCTATGCAAAAAGCGTCGACCGTGTAAAACGCGCCATCGATGAGGGTCTGCTCGGTAAGATAGTGTGTGCGGACATTTATATGAAGTATTACCGCGCGCAGGAATACTACGATAGCGGCTCCTGGAGAGGCACCAAGAGGATCGACGGCGGCGGCGCTTTGATGAATCAGGGTATTCACGGCGTTGACCTTCTGCTTTACCTTGCAGGCGATATAAAGAGCGTTTATTCTATTTCGAAAACACTTGTGCGTAATATAGAGGTCGAGGATACCCTTTCTGCCGTTGTCGAGTACAAGAGCGGCGCAACGGGGGTTATTCAGGCGACCACGTCGGTATATCCCGGATATCCGCGCAGACTGGATATCAACGGAGAAAAAGGCTCGATAGTGCTCGACGAAACCTCTATTGTGCGTTGGGATATTTGCAACAGCGCAGGTCACGAGGACGTTATTCTTATGCCGTCGTTTACACACGGCGCGGCAACCCCCACGGCGATATCCAACGACGGCCACGTGCGTCAGATATCCGATACGATAAACTGTATCCGCGAGGGTAGAGCGCCTCTTTCGGGACTTGCCGACGGCAGACGTGCCGTTGACGTTATTCTTGCTATCTACCGCTCGGCGGAGGAAGGCAAAACCATTTATCTTTAATTAGAATCGGAATCGATATAAAAAACCACCCTCGGGTGGTTTTTTATTATGCAAAAAAATTTCGAAAAATTTCTCGAAAATATAAAACCGATTGCTTTTTGAGTTCCCCTTATAGACAGAAACCAAAAAAACAACGAAAAAGGAGGCTCATTAATGAGCAAAAAAATCTTAACAAATATCAATTCATCGCCCGAATGGATTTCTTATCGCCGCGAACACATTTCCGATTCGCCGCCGCAGGTGTGTAAATGAAATACGATTTGGCAAAGCTGTTGAGCTTTTTCTTCAGAGAAGATAAAAAAGAAAACCTGCTCTCGACACAAAAAATACGCGATATTGTTGAAAAACTTCAAAAAATGCTATACAATGAACCCAACCAAAAAAAATAATATAAACATAAAAAGGAAAAACACAATGAATAACGAAAAAATTATACAGCTTGTTACAAAAGCACAGAACGGAGATAAAAACGCACTTAACGATCTTGTGAACGAGTGCTATTCCGATATCTATTATTATATACTGAAGACCGTCAAGAACCCCGATACTGCGGCAGACGCAACTCAAGAGACTTTTATGGAGATTATGACAACGCTTTCTAAGCTCCGCGAGCCTGCGGCATTTGCAGTTTGGGCAAGACGCGTTGCCTATCATCAGTGCACGCGCTATTTCCGCGAAAGCAAAGAGGTTTTGCTTGAGGAAAACGAGGATGGCGAAACTCTGCTTGATGTTCTTCCCGATGAAAGCGAAGATGCGTTGCCCGAACAGGTGGTTGAGGATAAGGAATTGCGCAGAATCGTTATGGCAATGATCGACAATCTTCCTGCCGAACAGCGTGCGGCTATGCTGCTTTATTATTACGAAAAAATGTCGGTCAAGCAAATCGCAGAAATACAGAACACTACCGAGGGAACGGTTAAGAGCCGCCTTAACTACGCAAGAAAGGCGGTAAGACTCGAGGTTGAGAAATACGAGGAAGAGAACGAAACCAAGCTCCGCGGAATCATTATTATTCCTTTCTTCATTCGTTTTGTGTTCAAGAAGGATCGCGATTCGCGCCCCAATGTCGCCATACCCGACTTTTCCAATATGGCCGCCGCGGGCGCTGCTTCGGGTGCCGTTTCGGGCGTTGCCGCAAATTCGAACAAGGCGAAATCTGCGGATGAAACTATTTCGTCGTCCAACGCGAAATCCGAGAAAATAAAAGCTGCAGGAATCGGCGGAGCAAAAAAAGTAGTTGTCGCTGTATTGGCAGGACTTGTTTTGGCAGGCGGTATCGGCGCGGGAATATTCTTTGCGCTTAACGGCCGTGATCAGAACGACGAAAGCTCTTCGGCTGGCGAAATCGAACTTCCTGCTTGGACGGAAAGCTCGGTTGACGAGGACTTGCAGGACGAAAACGAACTCCCCGAAGAAAGTCTTGACGATTCCGAAATTAGTGATGAATCGCAAACCGAAGACGAAAACTCGGTTGAAGATAGCTCGGTTGAAGACAGCTCGAGTGAAGACAGCTCCGAACCCGAACATGTTCACGAAACCGTTTCCGGATGGAAGAACGATGCGGAACAGCATTGGCAGGTTTGTGAATGCGGAGAAACTTTAGACGGCGCGCCGCATAGTTTTTCTGGCGCGAAATGCTCGGTCTGCGGTTATATGAAGGCAACCGCAAATCTTTCGTTTGAAGAGTCGGGCAACGGTTATATCGTAGTTTATGCCGAAAATCTCACCGAAAACGATACCGATATAGTTATTCCTTCGGAATATAACGGCAAGCCTGTTGTTGGTATCGGCGTTTCGGCGTTCCAAGGTATGGAGATGATAAAGAGCGTTTATATTCCCGATACCGTGACGTCGATAGGTAACGCGGCGTTTATGGGATGCTCATCGCTGACTCAAATCAATCTTCCCAACAGCATAACGAAAATCGATGAATCTGCGTTTGGGCTTTGCTCGAGTTTAAAGAGCGTTGTACTTCCTCAAAATCTTACCGAAGTCAAGTCCGGTCTCTTCCAAAGCTGTTCATCGCTAGAAAGTGTAACGATTTCTAAAAACACCAAAGTGGGCAAATACGTTTTTGACTTTTGCACGTCTCTAAAGAACATCAATTTCGGTGGAACCGTTGCCGAATGGGAGGCTATGAACGTGTTTGACGAATTCAGTGCGCTGGGCGGAGAGTGCAAGATAACCTGTTCCGACGGAGAGATAGTATTTACTCCCGAAGAAATAATATATTAAACAGAGCGAATAAATACGCCGTTGCGAAAACTCGCAACGGCGTTATTTTTATTTAATCTATGCAATCACATAAGTGCCCAATACGATTCGTTTTACCAACAGATAGTCTACCGAATCAACAGAGCCGTTTTTGTTGACGTCTGCACGAACAAGCGCATCTTCGTCAAGATCATAAGTGCCAAGGCAGTAACGCTTTATGAACAGATAGTCGATAGAGTCCACGTCGCCGTCGTTATCCACGTCGCCGTATACGGTCGGATCGGAAGGCTTTTCGCCTTCGTATACCTGAACCTCGGACACCATCATCCAGTTCGATTCGCTCGAAATACGGAACTGAACGTAACGTCCGTAAACGCTTTGTTCAAGGTTAATAACAGCCAAAACGGTACTCAAAACCTCGGTATCTACGGGAGATACAGATCCTGCCTCGGTCCAGTTTTTGTTATCTTCCGAAACGTAAACCGCAACTTTCGAGGGTGCATGAATGCCGGTTTTTCCGTTATAACTCGAAGCGAGATATGCAACGAATTTGTTCATATAATATTCTGTGCCGAGATCTACTGTGATAGACGAATAACCGTTTGCTTTATAATCATCGGTCGATTTGTTAAATCCTGCAAATGCTGCGTCGTCGAATCTTGCATCGTCGGGTGCAATCTTGCCGTCGGTCATGGTTTTGCCGTTTTCGTCGGGATAAGAAACCGTGCCGTTGCTCGAGTACAGCGGAGATATTGTATAGTCTTTGCCGAGCGCAAGGTTGTTCATCTCTGCATCAAGCGCGGGAGTGTGTTCGGATTTAATAAGCGAACCGCATTCGGTACAGTGAAGTTCTTTATAGCCCTTTCTGTCGGGCATGGGTTCGTTTATAACGATCCATTCGCTGTCGGCGTGGTCGCACGCAGGACCAAGTGTCACGTGAGGTGCGATTGTGTTCAGCTTTTTGGCAGAAACATCAACGCCGTTCATCACCAAAACGTCTCCGACGTTGGCATTGACAATATTTTCGAAATTCTTCTTGCTTCCTATCACGGGATTTTCGGGAGCATCGTAAATATCCCAAGAGTGGGCGGCAACCATTATTTCGTCGGATTTAAGCGTTATTGACGTGTTGGCATCGCCGTTGCCTGCTTTGACTGAGGTTACAACGTACGCCTGTCTGCCGGAATCCCACTTCGCAATAAGATAACCTGCCCATTTGATGTTTGCATTGGTTGCGTTAATGGTTCCGAATTCGGAAGTGTAGACCACGGTCGAACCGGATGTGATTTTGGTATTGAATGCATCTACATAAAAGCTGTCTTTTGCGGCAGGTGTGCCGATAGAACGCACGACCTCGACCTCGTCCAGCCATACACACTTGCTTTCGGGAGTTACTGCAAAGCGAACATAGCGTGCTTTTATTGCAGTATTCAATGAAAGCTCGAACGAATATGTTACCCACGTGTCGTTTTTGGCGTTGGTAACGTATTTTGCGGTTGTTCCGATCGGCGTGAAGTTTTTATTGTCGTCCGAAACGTATACCGTCATTTCTTTAGGCGTCGATATGCCCCAGCTTGCCGCTACGGCACCGTAAACACGGAATGTATCCGATTCCATCGAACTGCCGAGGTCTACCGTAACAACAGCCGAGTTGGGAGATGCCGTATTCCAACCCGAGTAGACGGCCTTGCCGTTTATGGTTTTGCCGCCGTTGACTTCAACTTTACTACCGTCGGTAAGTCGAACACCGTCGTCAACCCAAACGTCGCTTCTTCCGCCGTCGTTGGTGGTATACTTTTTATTAGAAGAAATTATCTGTTCGGTGCAAACGTCTGCCATAAGCGCAGACAGTTTGTCGGTTGCGGCTTTGATTTGCGCATCCGAAGCAGATCCGTTTAGCAACGCTTTTGATTCTTCACAGCATTTGCGTATTTCGTCTATGGTTTCGGTCGAATAATCGGATATAGAGATCATATCCGCGGCTTTTATAAGACCTTCCAGACCTGTCTTGCCTGTTGCGGAAACCGTTACGGTAACAGGCTGGCTGTAAATAACGTATTTTCCGCCTGTGGGAGTAGATGCGTTATAGCCGAATATTACCTTTGCGGTACCGGGTCTGAGAGCGACCAACTTGTTGTTCTGTACGGTAACGTATTCTTCGCCCTCTATAACACTGCATAGAGTGTTGCTTGCCGCAACGGCGTTCTTCTTGTTGCCGTAAGTAACCGCATATACACTACCGCCCGAGTAAGCCTGACCGGGCGCGAGCGAAAAGGCGCTCGCTTCCAGATATTTTGTTATATTGGTTGCCCACTGCATATCGTCGGTGGTAACACCGTCGCAACCCGAGAAGAAGCCTTGGTCGTTGTTGCTGTAGCTGTAAGTCCAAGGCCAGATCGTCATACCTCTGTCGGTCGCATAGGTGGTGAAGAGATTGCCCTCGGATTGAACGATATATCTTGAAGGGTTAATGGTACTGTTAACCGCCTGCGCGGAGGAAAGATAAGAATAAAGACCGATAAGTGCCTTTTCGGGGGTGGTCGCATCGGTTATGCTGGAAAGCAGATAACCGGTGGACATACCGGGGGAACTTTGCTGCATCTGTGTCAAAAGGCTGTAGTTGAACGAAATGCAGTCAACAAGATATTCCATGTTGTTATCCTTCAGCACCTGTGCGGTGGTGGTTACGTTCGAGAAGGTGTTGCCCTTATATTCGACGAATATCTTGCAGTCCTTGTCTTTGAAGTATTCACAAACCTCTTTCAGGGTAGGAACTTTTTCGGTAGTCGCCTTGCCGTCAAGACCGAGTATGTAATAGGACTTGACCTGAGCCAAAGTCATATCCTTTACCAGCGCAGAACCGGTATAGGTGGTCGTGCGGGTGATCGAGGTATCGTGCATTACCACAACGTGTCCGTCTGAGGTTATTTCAACGTCGAGCTCGAACACGTCCGCGCCGTTTTCATATGCCTTTTTGAATCCCGAAAGCGTGTTTTCGGGAGCCTGCGAGGGGTTGCCTCTGTGACCTATCATAACGGGGGTGCGAGTCATGGAGTTTGCAACAAGGTGTTTGTTGACCGTGTGTGCAAATTCGCTTGCGCTATTGGTGATAACACCGTTTACACCTGCGGTGGCGGCGGTAATCGATTCGGTTGCAAACGCGCTTGTGTTTGCCGCGCTATTAATCGAAGCCCAAACGGCAACCGCGTATTCCTGAAGCTCGGAAACAAGCTCCTTGGTGGCGTATTTTACATCTATAACGCAGAAAGTAGCGGGAGCCGAGCGAACCGCAACGCGGATCGCGTGCTCGGAGGCGTAGTTGGTCGGGGTGAGAATAAGACCGGTACGCACAAGATTCTTGGCGGAACGTATCGATTTAAGATACGATGCGTTGGTGGCAAGAACCGTAACGTCGTTGAATCCGGTTGCAGTAATAGCGTTCACTACGTTGTTCACGTCGGTCGTGCTGTTGACGTACAGGTTGGGGATAACCTGCTTTGTACGGCATTTTTCGAGGAAAGCGGTAAGGTTGCTCACCTGATTGGCATTGATATACACGCTTCCTGCAACACCTGCGGAATCAAGCGCAGATTCGCTCGAAATGCGCTCGATATTTGTAATCGGGTTAATAGTGTTAAGCGCGGGACGGTAGTTGTTGACAAGCTTGGGTTTGATCGCTTCTTTTACAACCTGAGTTGCCTGAACGGTTACCTTAACGCTTGATACGGCAAGTGTGCCGCCGTTCATGGTTATACCGAGATAACCCTTGCCCAACTGATTGGTAACGGCTTTGCCGAATGTCGGACCGTCGGCAAAAATGTTCTGGTCGTTGTTGATATAACCGGCGTAACCGTTGTTTACCTTTACGGTATAGTTGCGGAAATCGTCGGTAAGAGTAGCATATTCGCCCGAAGTTGTGGTAACGTAACTCCAACCGGAGGACTTGCTTTCGACAAGTTCCAAGCCGTTGCTTGCGGTGGTGTTGTTGCGAATCGCGAATTGATAATAGTTATAAGTTCCGCTTCGGTTATTTGCGCGGAACATAAGCGAGAACCAACGTGCGTTGTCGTTCGCTTTTGTGACCTTTGCGTTCACGGTGAAGCCGTAAAAACCGAACTCACCCAGCCATGTGGGGAGATACGCATAAGCGTTGCCGCCGCCGGTAATCAGAAGGTCGCCGCCCGAATAAGAGTAGCACGAAGCATCCGACGGGAACGCCCAACCCTCGCTTTTGAGTGCGCTGACACCCGAAAACTTGGACATATCCGCTTCATAAAGGACGTATTCGGTGTCGCTTGCATTTTTTGCAACCACGTATATGGTCTTGCTCTTGCTGCCGCTTGTGGCGGTAAGCTTGGTCACACCCTTTGCTGTGGGGGTGAAATAAGAAATAGTACTACCCGAAGAGTTCTTCCAAGTAATATTCGTGGTTGCCGAAGTATCGCCGTCAAAAACGACAGAATAATTCGACAGATTGATTTGTGTGCCGACGTTTGCCGTGATGGCAGGCGAGGAATTATTGATAGCGGTTGCCGCCGAAACGTTTGTTACTGCAAAAACAGAAAACACCGACAACAACATTGCAAGTGTGAGCACAACACTCAAAACCTTTTTCATATCTTTCTCCTTTTTAAGTTTTTTGATGACTTCTTTTCTATACTGTTGCGTTACCGAAACCTGCGTTAGTAACGTGGGTTTTTGGGTTACACAAAGTAAGGACGATAAATTCCGCGGCAAAGTCTGTGCGTGACAGGCTTTCAAACGGTGCGGATTTGGGGATCGGGCTGTATTTATCCTCCCCATAAACGGAGAGAAAGCATATTGTAAATACGCTTTCTCACAAACACAGAACGACTAAAAACAGATTTTAATAGGCTTTTGCCCAAACGACGTTATGAACGGCATCCTTGCCGCAGCATACGCATTTTTTGCCTTCTACCGAAACTACGTCGTAGATACAACGAGATCCGACACCCGATTGTGCCTTTACCTCGTCCTCGCATTCTTCGCATCCGCACCAAGGTGCATAAACAAATCCGTCGCCCTTTTCTGCCAATGCCTTATTTATCTCGTCGATGGATTCGCAACGGTAGGTGTGTGCCTCGCGGTTGGCAAGTGCACGCTCATACATGCCCTTGCGTACGGTTTCGAGAGCGGTCTTTGCGGTCTCTGCGATATTCTCAAGCGCAACCACGGTTTTTTCGCTGTTGTGGCGTGTTGCTATAACGCAGTTGCCTGCCTCTATATCTCTCGGACCGAGCTCGATACGTACGGGTACGCCCTTCATTTCGTATTCCGAGAACTTCCAGCCTGCACTCATATCGCTTTCGTCAAGCTTCACACGGATGCCTGCGGCAAGCAACTCGTCTTTCAATGCGCGGCAACGCTCCAATACGCCCTCTTTGTGCTGCGCGATAGGAATAATAACTACCTGAACGGGTGCAACGTCGGGAGGAAGCACCAAACCTCTGTTATCGCCGTGTGTCATGATAATGGCGCCGATAAGACGGGTGGTAACGCCCCAAGACGTCTGGAAGGGATTGACCTTTTTGTTTTCCTTGTTGGTATAAGTAATATCAAAAGCTTTTGCAAAACCGTCGCCGAAGTAATGGCTGGTGCCTGCCTGAAGCGCTTTTCCGTCGTGCATGAGCGCCTCTATAGCATACGTGGCCTCGGCACCTGCAAACTTATCGCTTTCGGTCTTTCTGCCCTTGATAACCGGCATGGCGAGGTTATGCTCGCAGAAGTCGGCATAAACGTCAAGCATCTGCTTTGTTTCGGCAATAGCCTCTTCGGCGGTTGCGTGGATGGTATGTCCCTCCTGCCACAAAAATTCACGCGTGCGGAGGAACGGACGTGTGGTTTTTTCCCATCTTACAACGCTTACCCATTGGTTATAGAGCTTAGGCAGGTCGCGGTAGGAATGTATTATGTTCGAGTAATGCTCGCAGAACAGCGTTTCGCTGGTGGGACGTACGCAAAGTCTGTCCTCAAGCTTCTCGCTGCCGCCGTGAGTAACCCAAGCCACTTCGGGAGCGAACCCCTCTACGTGATCCTTTTCCTTTTGAAGCAGGCTTTCGGGGATAAACATCGGCATACAAACGTTTTCGTGGCCGGTTTCCTTGAACTTACCGTCAAGGATACGCTGAATGTTTTCCCAAACGGCATATGCATACGGACGGATAACAAGGCATCCCTTTACCGAGGTATATTCAATAAGCTCCGCTTTTTTAACGATATCTGTATACCATTGAGCAAAATCCTCCTCCATGGGAGTGATCTCCTCAACAAATTTTTTCTCTGCCATGAATAAACATCCTTTCGGTAAAAAGTTTTTCTTTTTTCAAACTGTTTTTCTCTAACTCTTGCATTATTGAGAAAAATCATTATAATATTTACTAATAGAGTATAACAGATTGAAAATAACTTGTCAATCTTCAAAGAACACAATTATGGAGGAATCATGAAAAAAACGTTCAGAATTACAGCGTTGCTGCTTGCAATGCTTATGATGATAACTTCGTTTGCATTTGCGGTATTTGCCGAGGGCGAAAGCGGCGATCCTTCGACCGAAGATCCTTCTACCGATACGAGCGAGGATTCCGGCACGAGCGAAGATCCCGGCACAAGTGAGGATCCGCAACCCGATACGTTTACCATAAATATCGTTGTCGAGGGTGCAGGAGCAGGCTCGGTTGACGTTTATTTTAACGATACCGCCGTTTCGGGCGCATATACGGGCAGCGAAACTCCAAAATCCATGCGCGTCGAGCCTAAATCGGGCTATAAAATTACTGCTGCGGCGCTTGTTATTGGCAGAACAGAGCTTCCTTTTGCGGAAACCGATGGCAAATATACATTTCCGTATACGATAGCGCTCACCGCGGGCGAAACCTATGTTTTGCGTGTAACCAGCGAGATCATTCCCGTTCCTGTTGATTTTTCGGTAGAGATGATAGGCGATGCCGATTACAGCGTTTCTGTAAACGGCAGTGTCGTCGATCTTGCGGCAACCCAGATAATGACTGGCGACAAAATCACCGTTACCTGCTCGACAGACGGCGAGTTTGATTCCTCTCTCCTCTCTATGACACGTAACGGCGAAACAGAGTCTGTATCCGGTTCTTCCTATACGTTCGTTATTACCGAAAAAACAAAATTAGTGTTTTATTACGCCGTTGTTCCGGTGACCATCACTCTCAGAGGCCCCGGACAGCTCGAATTCCAAAAAACCGCCGACAGCAGTCCTGTCGATACCGTAAAGAACAACGGTACGGGCACGGTCGGAAAAACCCTGTATTTCAACAAAGGCGAAAGCTATAAAATAATCGTAACTCCCGCATTGGGATACGAACTTTCGGGTCAGGTATCGATATCCGAGCCCGACCGTGACGTTGACGATAACGGTGTTTATTTCTTCCGTCCTTCGAAAACTACCACGGTATCCGCTGTGATGAAAGCAAAACAGAACGAACCCGAGAAACCCGACAACAAATGCAACGTTCGCGTAAACGTAAACGCCGGAGGCAAAGTCGTTGTTAACAAACAGACTATACTGGGCGGTATGGGCACAAAAATAGTTGTTGACAAGGGCGGCAAGCTCGAGTTCAAGATCACTCCCGATGAAGGTTATATTTTGGATATCGTCCGTATAGGAGACGAAACCGCAGAGGTTAACGGCGATACGTATATTCTGGATGATATCACAGAGTCGGTTGACGTTACGTTTATATTCAAGAGCGAGAATCAGCCCGATTCCGGCGAGAGCATAGGCAATGACGATATCGACTGGAAGGCAAATCCCATAGTTGTCGATATCAAGGGCGGAAAGCTTGTAAAACGCGAGGTGCTCGACAAGATCGCCACTCTTTCGGGCGCAGATAAATACGTAGAGTTCAGAAGCGAAGGCGGAACGATATATATTCCCTACGGCGGCAAGACCGAGGGCAGTTCGGAAACTGCAAACCTTGCCGTAACTCAGATAAAAAGCGGCACCTTGTACGATATTGTCGATATGGCTATCAAAACCGCAAGCGGCGGCACCGCGGCGTATAATGCTTATTCGATGAATACCGGTTTATCGCTCCCCAAAGGCACACAGATATCCTTCTATATGGGCGAAGAATTCGCAGGAAAACCCATAGTAATGCTTTTGTATAACAGCTCGACAGCAGGTTTCTTTACCAAAGAAAATGCCGCCGATGCGCTTCCGCTTCAGCCCGATTTTATGACGGGAAGATATGCATACGATAACGAGGGTATATTGATCTGTTCGGCAGATGCAATAGGCAATATCACCATCGAATCGATCGCGCTTAACGACGGCGGATTTATCAATCCTCAGGGCATTACGGTTGTAGAAAACGGCTCGAGCATGTCCTACTACATCACCACAAAAGAAGGTTTTGTTATAAAACAGCTTCTTATCGACGATAAGCCTTTCGAGGGTGTTGAGGGACTCAAGACATACAACTATGTTTTCAACGATATAACCAAGAACCACACCATAAAGGTAGAATTCCAAGCCGATACCGGCGCGGATGACGGTTCGGGCAATGGAACGGTTACAACGGTAGTTGTAATACTTATAATCGTGCTTGTAGCCGTTGCCGGAGCAGCAGCGTTGTTCATAGTTAAATGGCGTCAGGAAAAGTTCTAAGCAAAATACATAATTTCGGAGCACAGCAATGAAGATAACTAACTCAATCAAAGCAATTATTATCGACGGCACCCGTCTTCTTACCGTACATATGCGTTCGAGCGACGGAAAGGAGTATTATACTCTTCCCGGCGGCAAGCAGGAGCCTAACGAGCTTATGATAGATGCGCTCAAGCGCGAAACCAAAGAGGAAACAGGCTATACCGTAGAACCCAAGAGCCTGCTCTTTATCCGCGAGGGTTTTGGTGAAGAAAATCATAGGATCGAGTTCATGTTTATATGCGATATCGTAAGCGAAAAGGAAGAAGACAAAATGGTTTACGACGAGCATCAGATCGGCACAAAATGGATATCCATCGACAATATCCTGCACGAAGAACTTTATCCGGCAGATATGCGTAATATCATAAAACGCCATTTCCTCGGTAAGAGTAACGAAATATACCTCGGAGAAATGAAATAAGCTTCGATCAAACGGAGGAAAAAATGTTTGTTCACCTTTCAGACGGTATAAGTGCAAATGCAGTAGAAAATTATATAAAAGAGTGTGCAGATAACGGTGTTTTTATTCGCACGCTTCAGGTCATCAAAGGCACAGAACCCTTGATACAGATTGCTTTTGAGCCGTATGACCTTGATTCTCCCATGCATCTCTATTCGCTTTCCAAGTCCTTTACATCGGTTGCATTCGGGATGTGTGTCGATGACGGAAAATTATCCCCCAACGACAAACTGTGTGATATTTTCCCCGACAAAATGCCCGAAGAAATGACAGACGCACTCCGCAAAATGACTCTGCACGACCTGCTTTCCATGCAAAGCGGACACAGCGCGTGCGTGCTTTCGCAAATGCGATGGAGCGACGATTCGATAAAAGCATTTTTTGCTCAGCCCACCGTTTACGAGCCGGGCACGACCTTTGCCTACAGTACGGCGTCGACCTGTATTTGCGCCGCCGCTGTCGAGAGGGTTACGGGCAAAAAGATCGTGGATTTTCTTGACGAACGTCTTTTCAGTAAGATTGGCATCAAAAAACCTGTCTGGCGTGAATGCCGCGACGGTCAGACATTGGGCGGAACAGGATTGTGTTTGTCCAATAACGACGTGGCAAAACTCGGCGTATTGCTCAAAAACAAAGGTGTTTATAACGGTACCCGTATTGTAAGCGAGGAGTATATAAAGTTGGCTACCTCGAAACAGGCATCCAACTCCAACAACGGCTCGCCCGACTGGACCGCAGGCTACGGCTATCAGTTATGGATGAATGACCGCAAAGGATTCCGCGGCGACGGCGCATACGGTCAGCTTTGTATGATCTTCCCCGAGGATGATATTGTCGTTGTACTTATGGGCGAGGCGAACAATATGCAGACCGAGGTCAGCCTTGTTTATAAGCTTGTAGACACCATGTTCGGCGAAAAGGGCGACGCAACCGCACTTTCGGAATACGTTTCGACAAACTATATTACGGCAAAGAACGAGAACGGATTTAATAATAAACTTGCATTTTCGGTTGCTCAAAACGATTGCGGAATCGAAAAAATTCGTCTTTTCGGCGAAAATCTTTTGCACGTTGAGCTTAATACCGATTACGGCAAGAAAGAAATCGTTTGCGGCAACGGCGAATATATTTTGAATCATGTTATGCTCAAAAACCTTGCGACTACCATAGTAATGCTCGATCCCAATATCAATACGATCGAGCGGGTAAATGTTTTTGCGGCATACGAGGTCTTGGATGACGGCAGAATACAGATAACACTCCGCCATTCGGATACCTGCCACGTTCAGCGCTGGATAATCGACACGGTTTCCGGCAGCTGGGATATAAAACTTCATGTGGGCACAATGGTATGCACTCATTTTGATTTGCAACCCATAATTGCCGAGGCTTGATGGAATAAAAAGGGATGTTGCGCGCGTAACACCCTTTTGTCATAGTAAATCGATTTAAAAATACCACCCATTGACAATACGAGGAATATAATTTATAATATTCTGGATATAATATTTTGGAATATATTATTATAAAAGGACTGATACAATGGTAAATTTCAGATACAAACAAGCAAAAAGCGTATCCGAAGCCGATATTGCGTCGTTTGACAAGCGTCTTTCGGCAGCAGATGGTTATGTCCGCGAAAAGAACGGTAAGGGCAGCGATTTTTTGGGTTGGCGTGATCTTAATATTTCCACTGACAGCGAAGAATATTTGCGCATCAAGGCTTGTGCTGAGCGTATCCGCGAAAACAGCGACGTGCTTCTTGTTGTCGGAATCGGCGGTTCTTATCTCGGCGCGCGTGCCATTATTGAATATCTAAAAACCCCCTATCACAATCAGCTAAAAACAAACGATCCCGAGGTTTATTTTATAGGCAATTCCTTTTGGGGCGGCGAACTTAACAGCATTCTCGCATTGTGCGAGGGTAAGCGTGTAAGCGTAAACGTCATCAGCAAATCGGGCACAACTACCGAGAGCGCGGTTGCGTTTCGTCTTCTGCGCGAATATATGGAGAATCGTTACGGCAGAGAAGAGGCATCAAAACGTATAATTGCCACTACCGATGCGAATCGCGGTGCATTGCTCACGCTCGCAAAGCAAGAGGGGTACGAGTGTTTTGTTATCCCCGACGACGTGGGCGGCAGATTTTCGGTACTCACCGCAGTCGGTTTGCTTCCCGTTGCCGTGGCAGGTGTTGATACCGATGCACTGCTGAACGGTGCAGCGGCACAAAGACAGGCTATATTTGATCAGGGCATGGAAAATCCTGCCTACAAATATGCCGTTATGCGCAACATTATGCTCTCACGCGGAAAAACGGTTGAGCTTTTGGCAAGCAACGATCCCGATTTCCGTTTTATGGGAGAATGGTTCAAACAGCTTTTCGGAGAAAGCGAAGGCAAGGATAAAAAGGGATTGTTCCCTGCATTTATCGCATACAGCACCGACCTGCACTCGATAGGTCAGTTCGTTCAGGATGGTTCCCCGATATTGTTCCAAACTCTCTGTCATGCTGTTACACAGCAGGGCGATACTCATGTGATCCCCTTCGAGCAGGAAAACGAGGACGGATTGAATTTTCTTGCAGGAATGTCGATGGAAGATATTAACGAAAAAGCCACCATCGGCGCACTGCTCGCTCACCGCGACGGCGGTACCGAGAGCTTTATCGTCGATTTTGGCGGAAAAGACGCGTATTCGTTGGGCGAGCTTATCTATTTCTTCTTTGTCGCGTGCGCGATTTCGGGGTATATTCTCGGCGTAAATCCCTTCGATCAACCGGGTGTTGAGGCATATAAGAAAAATATGTTCACGCTTCTCGGAAAGCCGGGATACGAATCGGGAAAAGAAGAGCTTCTTGCGGAAATAGAATCTATATAAAAAAATTACCAATAATTTTTAAATGGTATTGATTTTTTGGGCGAAATAAAGTAAAATAACGGTAGTAGTAACCGAATGGTATGCCGGCATGCGTTCGGTCGTTAAAATTTACCAGCCGGAAGAACGGAGTTTTATTATGCAACTTATTGTAGGATTAAAAGGAACCGGCAAGACCAAGACTCTTATCGAGGCGGTCAACAGTGCTTCCAAAGAAAGCAGCGGTGTTGTTATCTGTATCGAATGCGGCAGAAAACTCACCTTCGATATTAAATATCATGCACGCCTTGTAGATGCACAGGAGTATGGTATTGACGATGCCGACAAGCTTTACGGTTTCGTATGCGGTATGCTTGCAGGTAACTATGATATTACCGAGCTTTTCATCGACAGTGCGCTTAAGATCTGCGGCGACGATATTTCCGCTTTCGAGGATTTCGTATGCAAGGTTGAAAAGATCACTACCGCACATAAGATCGAGTGTGTCATCGTGGCATCGGTTGCTCCCGAAACACTCACCGAAAAGACTTCTTGTTACATCAAAAAATAATGGAAGAAAAAAAGTTTACGCTTTTTAAATGCGCTCTGCGCGCACTGGGTGCCTATACCGTTATTAATTTTCTGTGGACGGCGATACTGTCCATCGGTACGTCAGCTGTATCGCAGAAAGCGGGCACCGGCACTTCTTCGGTAAGCATCGAGGGTATAAGTGCTTTTGCCGACCGTATGGTTATGGCGAACTTTGCGATATTGCTGTTTTCGGTCGTGTATGGCTTTTCTTTCCTCGTTTTCGAGGCAAAGAATATGTCTCAGCCTGCAAAACGGTCATTGCATATTCTGATCAACTATGTGGTTTCAATGCTGTGCGTGTATCTGCTTCATTCCACCGCGCCCGAAGCGGGTGCGAGTGTCTGGGTGGTGCTTATCTTCTTTGCGACAATGGTATTTTTCGCAATTTACGGCATCGCATCACTCGTTTCGTTCCTTATCAAACGCAAAAGAGCAGTATGATTGAGCGATAATTAAACAAAAAATATTTCAAACCTTAAAACCCGACAGATTCTAAAAATCTGTTGGGTTTTTGTTTTTATGCCTTAAGGTGTGGAAAACACCCCCCGGTTCTACCGTGGGGGGCGAAAGAATGCGGAACAGCAAAAAGCCTCCCTTTACACAAGGGAGGCATTAAATTGTTTGCCCGTTTACGGGTTGCAGTGCGTGCGATGAGGGGTTAAGCTGGCGATAGCCCCTTATAGGGGCTGTGCAAGCCACCCGTTCAACCGGTGGTCTTGACTTTTATTTTCCGTTTTTAACAGTTTGGTTCGGTTGTTTTATTGTTTTTCTTTCAAGAGGGTAAATCGTGCGTTTATCTTCGCTCTTGCATGTGGTTTTGCCGAACCTGTCGTTTTATTCCTCGGGTTCCTCAAAATCCTCGGTATCTTCCAAGTCGTCGGGCGATTTCATGTGCTCTAAACAAACTCGGTTTGCGGGTTTTTCAAATACCGAAATGCCAAAGTTCAAATCTTCGGGGAGTGCATTTTGGAAGAAGGGAACATTGGGATCGGTGGGGTAGATGTATCCTTCGGGCACTTCCATAAAGATATACTGTGCATCGGTTATAAGCACTTTTCCGTGGAGCGCACGGTCGGCTATGGTCAGTTTTCTCATGCCGACTTCAACGAGGTTGTCTTGGGGGCAATAGCAATCCTCAAGGCAAAGTGCGCCTGTATCCTTATCCCACTGAACCATAATATGAACGTCACAGTATTCGGTAGGAACGTCGTATTTGTTAAACGTTCCGCGCGAGATACAATTTATGCCACCGTTCTTGTGACACAGATCGTTACGGCAGGCGTCTGTGGGCAGCTTGCCCGAAACCGTACAGTATTCTACGTTGGTAACGACAGAAGAGGGCATTTTGAAACTCTTTGTGTATTCGATCTTGTTTTCGGTATAGTACTTATATATTTCGTCGAAAACGCTGTTCCAAAGGCTGGCGGCAGGGTTACCGGAGGAGGTGATAACGTTATTAAGGTCGTATCCGTACCAGCAGGAAGCGACAAAATCGGGTGTGTATCCCGAGAAATAAACGTCTTTCTTGTTGTTGGTCGTACCTGTTTTTCCTGCAACCTCAACACCGTATTTTCTCCAGAAGTTTACTCTCGATACCGCAGTACCGTAAGGACCTGAAACGACGTGTGTAAGAAGTTTTGTCATGATTGCGGCAGTGGACTCGCTGAATTTTACGCGGTGTTCTTCGCTGTTGTCCAAAATAACCTTGCCGGTGCTGTCGCGTACTACCGAGTAGGTACGTGCCTTAGATGTGACACCGCTGTTTGCAAGGGTAGCATATGCCTGCGTATGCTCGCGTACCGAAACACCGTAGGTCAAACCACCCAGTGCCAACGGCGCGCTGTTTATATCCGCATCGACCAACGAGGTATATCCGAAATCTTTGAAATTGTCAAAAACCGCATCGACGCCCATGTCTTCGCAAAGCTTTACAACAACCGTATTGAGCGATACTTGGATAGCATAGTCGAGCGAAACTATACCCGAGAAAACGCCGTTTGAGTTACGGGGCCAATATCCGCCCGTGTTTTTGTCATAAACGGGAGGAACGTCGTCTACGGGGGTGTTTGGCGAGATATATCCGTTTTCTAATGCCAAGGCATATATCGAAAGCGGTTTTATCGAAGAACCGCACTGACGATAAGCTTGTGTTGCGCGGTTAAATCCTCTGCTTTCGCGTTTTTCGCCAAGTCCGCCGACTATGGCAAGCAGATCGCCCGTTTCGGGGTCCATAATCGTTATTGCCGACTGCGCCTGCATACCTGTGGTCTGCGGCCAGTAACTGCTGTCCGAGAATACCTTCTCGGCGCATGCCTGAATTGCGGGATCAAGGCAGGTTACGATCTGCAAACCGCCCGAAAACAGTACCTGCGAGGCGGTAACCTGATCATAACCGTATTCTTTCCTGAGGTCGGCAATAACATCGTCCATTACCGCATCGATATAATAGGAATGAACGGTGTTGACCGATTTTTCAACGTCGCCCTGATACAGCGTTATCGGTGCATCGTATGCTTCGTTAAATTCCTCTTCGGATATCTTGCCCTGCTCGAGCATCAGTTTTAGCACGAGATTGCGTCTTGTAAGATTGTTTTTGGGGTTGGATATCGGATCGTAGTGTGTGGGCCATTTGCCGATCGAGGCTATAGATGCACATTCGGCAAGCGTAAGATCGTTTAGTTCTTTGCCGAAATAGGTTTCGGCGGCAACGCGCACGCCGTAGGAGTTGTGCGAGAGGAAGATCGTGTTGAGATACATTTCGAGTATCTCGTTTTTGGTATATTTTTCCTCAACGTTCATAGCGCGGAAAATCTCCTGCACCTTACGCTGAATGGTTGCGGCATTTTCACCCGACACGTTTTTGATAAGCTGCTGAGTTATGGTAGAACCGCCGCCGTAGTTTGAACTGGTGGGTATAAAGAAATTGTATATAGCCGAGGCTGTTCTGGTGGTGTCTACACCGTTGTGCTCGTAAAAACGCTGATCTTCTACCGCAATATACGCATCGATCAGGGTTTTCGGAATATCCTCGAACTTTGTCCAAAGTCGGTTTTCGCTGCTGCTCAGGGTATCCCCCTCGAGCAGGACTTCCTCGCCGTTTTCGTTCACGTAGTACATCATAGTAGACAGCGCAGAGTCGAATTTAAGATTATCCAAGCCCGTATAATTGGGATCAACATAGTTCTTAATATAAACGATAAACGCCACCGCTACCACGGCGCCGGTGATAATGCCGATAATAAGAATCGTCAGCAAAACGTTAAGTGTGTATGTGAGCACCTTTCTGAGCGTAAACAGCACACCCGACGCAGTTGCTTTTGCGGCGCGTGAGGTTTTGGTCGCCTTTTGCTCGTTTTTCTTTCGGTTCTCTTTATCGGATTCTTTTTGTTTGCTGTCGAGCGCATCAAAAGTCTTTGTACTTCCGTCCGTGTTTTGCGGTTTGTTGTTTACGGGTTCGAAGTTGCGCGTATATTGATTTTCCGATGCATTGCCGTTGTTGGGATTTTGATTATCCTGCATGTTTGGCAAACTCCTTTCGGTGTGTTACTTTGTCGCTATATTGTCATCGCCCATTATCTCTTTCAGTTGCTTCAGCAACCGTTCGGATAGGTGCGTGGTTTTGCCTTTTGCGGCGGCAAGCCGTTTCTCGGATTCGAAATAGACGAGTATGCGCGATCCTCCAGCGGTTTTCGACGCCAAGGCGATCGCATCGTCCAATCGAAACGCATTGTTATCGGTGACTTTTATATAAAGTGATTTGGCGTTTGTTTCGTCGGCTTTATTCGGTGTTTCCTCGGCGGTTTTTCGTGCCGATTCCTCCGCCGTTTCGGGGGTGCAGACCGATTTTAGAAGTATCGTCACGCTGTCTGCACTTTCGTCGCCGTAAACCTCTTTTATTTCGGGGTTCCCCGTAAAAACAAGAACCTTGTTTTCGGAAATCGTGCTTCCGATCTCGCTATAGAGCGACGGAAAGACTATAAGCTCTGCCTCGCCCGACTCGTCCTCTGCTGTCAGGAACGCCATTATATCATTCTTTTTGGTAATTTTTGTGCGTTTTTTTGTTACAAGTCCGATAAATTTTATTAAATTATTTTTCTTCAGACTTCCGTTTTCGAGCCCATCGCGTATTTGCGCAATGCTCAAGGCTCCCGTTTTTCTCAGTATATCACCGTATCCGTCAAGCGGATGACCCGAGAAATAAAGCCCCGTCATCTCCTTTTCGCCCTTAAGCATCTCGCTTTTTTGCAACTCGGGGAGTGACGATTTGGGAAATTCAAATACCGCTTCGCTTGCGTTAGTATCGCCGCCGAAAAGACTCATCTGTCCTTCGGCGTTGTTTCTCCTGTCTTTTGTGACCGTCTCGAGCGCGTGTGCAAGACCTGCCAGCATGTGACTGCGCGGTATGCCGAATTCGTCCAACGCGCCTGCGGTTATAAGCGATTCGAAGGTCTTTATACTGCCCAGCGACGCACAGCGGCTGAAAAAGTCCTCGATGTTTTTAAACCGTCTGACTCTGCGCTCGTTTATTATGCGCTCGGCAAAAAGCGCGCCGACGTTTTTAATCGCCGCCAATCCGAACCGAAGGTCATTCCCCTCGACCGAAAAGTTACCGTAACTCTCGTTCACGCGCGGAGGAAGTATTTTTATTCCCATTCGCGCACAGTCGGAGATATATTCGCCGACCTTTTCGTTATATCCCATTACGGTATTAAGAAGCGAACACATATATTCGCGCGGATAATGGCATTTTAGCCATGCGGTTCTGTATGCAACGACGGCATAAGCCGCGGCATGGCTTTTGTTGAACGCGTATTTCGCAAACTCCGACATCTTGTCGAAGATCCTTTCGGCAATGTCGGCAGAAACACCGTTTTTCTTTGCGCCGTCAAGAAAGACGTCCTTTTCCTTTGCCATTGCTTCCTGCTTTTTCTTTGCCATTGCGCGGCGCACGATATCGGCCCTGCCGTACGAATAGCCTGCAAGCATCCTGCATATCTGCATGACCTGCTCCTGATAGAGCATAACACCGCAGGTGGGCGCAAGTATTTCGGCAAGACAGGGGTGGTCGTATTCTATTTTTTGGGGATGCAAACGGTTTTTAAGAAAAGCATCTATCGAAAGCGCAGGTCCGGGACGATACAGCGATATAACCGAAATTATATCCTCCAGATTGCGCGGTTTCAGCTTGGCAAGCAGGTTTCTCATTCCCTCGCTTTCGAGCTGAAAAATGCCTATCGCATTACCGTCGGAGAGCATTTTGTAGGTGGGTTCGTCGTCAAGTGGCAACGATTCCGCCGAAAAATTGGGGACGATCTTTTTTATTTGCGCTTCTGTGCCCTGAATTATCGATAAAAAGCGCAACCCGAGGAAATCCATTTTCAACAAGCCCAGATCTGCAACCGTGTTAAGTCGGATCGTAGCCATGTCGTTCTGTGAGCC
>JAZTZF010000142.1:0-3689 GCA_045637325.1 Eubacteriales bacterium
CCCAAGACAGGGGTTCCGAGCGTCTGCGATTCCATAACCGAATAGGGGCAGTTTTCGTACATTTCCGACGGACAAACACTGCAGGATGCCTTTTTAATAAGTTCCTTTAGTTCGGTTCCGGTTTTAAAACCCACATACTCGGCATTGGGTATTTCTGCCATATCATCAACCGCCTTGCCGTAACCTGCAAAAACAAACCGCACGTCGGGCATACGTTTTGCAACTTCGAGCAGGGTGTTTGTTCCCTTATCCTTGGAAAGATGCCCGAACTCGAGAACATAGTTGTCTTTTTGGGTATTGTCAACACCCGATTCCGACTCGATAAAGTTGTGTATGGCTATCGTTTTTGACGAGAAGCGCGCCTGCGTGTCCAGTTTAGATTTTAGAAAATTAGACGGACAAACGATAGTATCAATACAGTCATACGCCTTATTCAGCTTCCACGTATAGGCATCTATCATTGCCAGCAGACTTTTTGCTCTTGAATTTTTAACGCATTTCGTCTTTAGACAATGAGTGTAATTACCGCCCAAGCATTTTTCGCAAATATTCAGATCATTATCAAAAAGGCCGTGACTTGGGCAAACGAGTTGGTAATCGTGTGCGGTATATACGATTTTTACACTTTTCTTTGTTTCTTTACGGTATTTATCTGTTTCGAGTATGATACTCGGCGTCAGATGAAACTGTATGTTGTTTAGATGAACTACATCGGGAGAAAAATTTTCAAGCACTTTGCGGATTTTTTTACGCGCCTCTGCCGAATATATGATCCTGAACGGAGAAAAGAGGTTTTTTGCAACGCCTTTACTAAAATCCATGTCCGAAACATTGGAATTTGCGCTGTTGCCTACAACGTTCTTTTCGTTTTCCAGACCGAAATATTCGACCTCGTGCCCGTTTTTTGTCAGGATATCGCCCAACTTAAAAATATAAGTTTCCGAGCCCCCCTTGGGGTAAAGAAACTTATTTACCAACAGGATCTTCATTTGATTCCTCGTTCACTCCGTATAATTCAAGTGTTTTGTGAACAACATCGTCCCAATTATATTTAGTACAAATAAAATCTGCAGATTTCCCTTTATATTCATCAACTAGTTCCGGATGGTCGCAGAGATATTGCAGTTTTTCCTT
Source organism: Eubacteriales bacterium (assembly GCA_045637325.1). Lineage (GTDB taxonomy): Bacteria > Bacillota > Clostridia > Oscillospirales > CAG-382 > Coliplasma. The sequence continues at coordinate 1,135 of JAZTZF010000142.1, forward strand.
AAGATCCGCGATGTTTCCCTTTTCGAAAGACACGCCTTTATCCTCGGTTACCTCTGCACACTCGGCTATATCCGAAGTTAAACAGCAATTGCCGTAGCTCATCGCTTCCAAAAGGCTTATCGGCATTCCCTCGAGATCTGACGGAAGCACATATAAATAAGAATTACTGTACAGTTCTTCCAAAATACGCCCCTGAACGAAACCGGTAAACAATATGCGATTATCGTCTTTTGCCGACAGGCGTATTTCCTTTTCGTACTCATCGCTGTCAGAGGATCCGCCCGCTATGACCAATTTTTTGTCGGTATCTACGCTCTTGAACGCTTCTATAAGATATTTTATCCCTTTTTCGGGCACCAAACGACCCAAAAACAGAATATAAGAATCTTTGCTAAGGCCGTATTGCTCGGTGATATCCCTTGCCTCTACATTGGAAGGGGCATTTACTCCGTTTGGAATATATACCGTATCGCGGTTATACTTTTCCTTAAAATACGCCTGCACGTTTCGGCTGAGCACTATAATGCTATCGGCATACTTTACAGCGCATTTTTCCCCGAAAAGTATATACCGTGACGACCATTTGCCCCATTTTGAGCGTTGATGATCCAACCCATGTATGGTTGCAACACAGCGTTTGCCGAAAAGCTTGGGCAGCCACATCATAGCGCAAGAACCTTCAGCATGAAAATGAACCGCATCATACTTCCCAAACGCAGTACACACTGCGGCAGAAAAAGATGCGGTCATTGCAGACAATCCGCGTTTGTCAACGGCGAAAACGCGTTTCAAACAAACTCCGTTATATTCATCACGATGCTTACTGTCAAAACCAGATCCGCTTACGTGATGCCCTTTGCGATTATAGCAGGTAACGTTGTACCCCATAGCCGCCATCCTTACCGACAACTCACCGACAACGATCTCTACACCGCCCTCTCTGGAGGGAACACGTTTGTGTCCGAGCATAGCTATCTTCGGGTTGCTGTTGTTTTTGCGAGCCATTAAACGCCCTCCATTCCGCAAACAGCACCGACGGTTTTGAACAAAATCACAGCATCGGTTTTGAAGCTTTGTTCATCTATATATTTTAAGTCCAATTCGAGCCATTGATCGAATGTCAAATTGTTTCGTTTTGGCTGTATTTGCCAGTAGCAGGTTATACCGGGAGTGACCGATAATCTAAGACGCTGTTTCTCGTCGTATTGCTCCACTTCCCTCGGCAATGGAGGACGGGGGCCAACCAAGCTCATATCCCCCTTGATAACGTTAACAAGCTGAGGCAGCTCGTCTATTCCGGTTTTTCGGATAAAACGGCCGAATCTCGTTATACGGGGATCGTTTTCGATCTTAAACACCGGACCGTCCATCTCGTTTTCGGGAAGTAATGCATACAGCATGTTCTCGGCATCGGGAACCATCGAACGAAACTTATAAAAATCAAAAACACGACCGTCTTTACCTATACGCTTCTGTACATGAAAAGGTGATGCGCCGGGACTGTCGATAACAATGATAAGAGCAACGACCGCCATAGGGATAAATAATACAACGAGACCGATAAAAGAAAGAACAATATCAAAAGCACGTTTCAAAAACAAATACGTCCCTTTTTTTGATTTTTTATCGTTAATGTATATCACCCCATGATTTTTATTGTCCTTTGGGTATTCTTGCTTTTATGAAACGATAGCGGAATCAATCTTTCGGTCTGCATAGCAGCGTTGCAACCGTTTTCGCAACAGAATCTTCATCGGGATAAAACTCCATGAATTTCTCACCGACGATTGATTTGCCCTCAATGGTATAAATTTCGGTGAAACTATACCCCGAAATCTTTTCAAACAAAGTCTCAAGATACGTCACCGAACAGTCAGAAACCATATAGTCGGATACCTTCAGTATCGCTTCTGCCGCAAAGTGTTCGTTTTGCTCGCTTTTTTGCTGCATTTTATCAAGCAACGCATTTAGATACTGGCGCTGTCTGACCATTCTGTTGCTGTTTGTGCTGTCATCCATACCGTAACGCGAGCGAACATAATTAAGCGAATGTTCGCCTTTTAATACAACGTTCTCGCCCTTGACAAGGGTATCATCAATACCCGTAAAGTCATCCAAAACCGTAACTTCAACGCCGTCAACAAAATCATTCATTACAGGTACGGCATCCATAGTAAGCGAAATATAATGATTGATTTTCGCATTAAATAACAGTTTGGATACAGCATCGGCCGTATTGCGGCAACTCACTTTATTCCCGTTACCATATGTATGTGCCAATGCAATTTGCTGAGTTTTGGTGCCGATCTTTTCGCCCGCGACACCGAGAATATTCATCTCTGCAACAGTATCCCTGTTTATTTGAAGCGCCGAACAGGTCTTGTCATTATTGTTTATTGTATAAAGAAGTATAAAGTCAGCTTGCTGGTCGTTGGTATATCCGGTATCGTCGATATCAACATCGAATTTATCCAAGCCCATTATCAAAATGGTTTCGATATTGTCCTCTAACACATAATCCTTGCCGTCATACCTAACAACTACATCAGTTGCGC